>NZ_KV787848.1:0-9597 GCF_001807145.1 Enterobacter sp. HMSC16D10 | reverse complement strand
TTTGCTGTTTGTTTTTGGCGACCAGCTATCGCACGCTTTCGCCCTCAGGGAGGACAAAATCTGCTTACTGATGGCTTAACCATGAGTAAGAAGACTTGGGAAGTAAAGCAGGGGTTTCCCCCTGCCTTGTTATGCCGCTTTGAGGTGGCGAGAGAAAAAGTCCCTGGTTTGCTGGATAGCGCCCCGGAGAAGTTCTCGTCTGTAGCCAGCGTAGCTCTTGTCATCACTGGCAACGGTCAAGCCGTGCAGACTCTCTTCACCCAGGACAATCTCGTTTTCACGAGAGAGTACCTCAACACGTAGGCCAAGCACTCGCTCTTTCCCTTCCAGGATAGAACAAATTGTTTGGTCTCTTACTTCGTCATCCCAGTGGCCCATATCGAAATCCCGCTCAGGGAGTTCAGTAACACGCACCAGGTAGTTTTCAGTGGCCCGTTCCCAAACCACTTCATCTTCGCATGGAGAGGCCTCGATCAGCGAGTACCCGTCCGCTTCGAGCTTCTTGGAAAGACTTTTTACATCATCCGCCAGCTCCAGCACAAAGCGTTCCCAGAGGTCTTGCCAGCGCTCGACCATATCCTGGTTAATCCCTTCAATGCCGGTGCCAATCATGGAATCATCATCAGGGAAGATCCCTGTGAAGTCCACGTTGTCGTCGATGTTCATGCAGTTCCAATGGCTGTAGTGATGCCCGTGACTATTCCGAGTAATGGACAGGTCACAGGAACCATATTCGCGGAGGACAGAAAGCATATTCTCAATGTCTTTCTGTGCCATCAGGTTCTTCACGCGGCTGACAGCATCCACTTGGCCGGGCTCAGTGCTGAATAGGCGATTCATGAGAGCTTTGACGTCATCAACGCTCAAATCCCCGTAGAAGGCTACGCCATCCCCCTGGCAGTATCCGAGACTGTACTCAATCGTCAGATCATCCGGGTATCCACACTTAACCAGTTCGTTTTGAAAATGCTGTTTAATCATTGGTATCTCCTTAATTTCAGAGGGAGACACCATCCCCTCAGGGACCGATGTCCCCCGTGGGGTTAATGTTTGGGTTAAGAAGCCTTGCGGCTTAATTCAGTATCAAATCGAGGACCTTTGAGAACCGCAGTTTTCATAACCTCGAAGTTTCTTGGGTAACGCAGCTTTGAAACTGCGCCAGCTCGGATGTCGGCAGCCTCACTTGGAGAGACTAGCCTTAACCCTTCGCTGGTTTCAGCGTAGAACCAACCGGCATAACGCTCATAGGCATTCTGCTGGTACTGTTCAGTCGCCATATTCTTCCGGATCGCCTCTGTTAAGGCCTCAACAACACCGTCATCTTTCGTGATGATGTTGAAAACATGAGAGACGGTCAGGAAGTTCCCAAAGAAGCAGGCTGCCCCAAGCCAAGGCTGGAACATTTCGCCATTTCGCCCCGTCCTCACCATTGGTTCAAACGGGTATGGGCGATAACAGTGATACTGCTCAAACATCGGGTCAAGAACGTTGTCACCCAGGACATCCAGTAAAGTCTGAATGCTGTCCGGGTCTTGGCCTGCCCACTTACTCCCATTGCTGAGAATCAGTGTTTTACCGTCAGTACGCTCCAGAGCTTGTTCAAAGTTAGACATAGTGCATTCCTTTTGGTTAGGACGCACCACACCCTCTCGGGATGATGCGCCCGAGTGGGTTAGTTGAGAAGGCTTAGCCGTCAAGTCCGTAAATTACGGCGGAGCCGGGCTCCATCTCGACAACTTGTGCGCTTCCTTCTTCTATCAGCTCCTGCATGTAACCAGACTCAGCATCCGGATTACGTTCGCAGTGTTCGTCCCAGCGTTTCAAAAGCCCTTCTGTGGCTTGTCCGTGGGTCTCACCAAGGCCGATAAACTCATAGTGTCCTGTGTTTACGATGATCACCACCATAGCTAGTGCTCTCCTACAGGTCACTTGGTACATACAGGTCATCTTTGATGGCAGAAAAATCGACAGGAGACTGGTCCCCATAGGTTCGATTCACGCCACCAGCATCATCGACACTGACAAAAACCGTGCGGAGTAAACCGCTGGGCTTTGCAGGGTAAACGATGCTGACATGCTGACCTTTGTACTGTTCTGACAAAGTGCTTTGAAGCTCATCAACCGAACGGAATTTCCGGTCGCGGCCAAAGTCCTTAATCTTGATGTCGCCAGGGATTGGATTAGTCATCGTTACCCCCTGCCAGCAGTTTATCTACTGAATGGCCGAGTCCGTTACCAAACCATTTGTCCAGAGCGTCGATTTCCGGGAAGTCCGATTTCACCTGAGCAACAACACGTTCCATTTTGCTGAGAGCATCCTGGAACTCAAGGCCATTACCTGCGGCCACCTCAAGTTTGCACTTGATGTAAGCGGAGTAGGTATCACAGGCCTTAACCAGTGATTGTTCATAGCCACCGGGAGCGAAGGCTATGGCGACTGCATCCTGGAGTTCTTCGGGAAGAGTCTGGATGAGTTTGTCCTCTGCGGCCTTTTCCAGTCGTTCAAACTCACGCTGCAAAACAGCGTTTGCTTTCTTGACCGGTGTTACAACATCCGAACAGAGAACCTCGGCTGCATCATGCAACGAAGCATGAGCAAGCATGACTGCCAGATCCACCGACTTCCCTTGCTGAATGGCAATATTGCCAGCCAGGTAGGAAAGCAGGGTAACAACAGCGCTGTGTTCCAACACAGACTCCGGTTGAACAGAGTGCATCAGTGACCAGCGTTTGATCAGGCGTTGGCGCAAGGCCAGAGCTAGAAAGCCGAAATTTGAATTAGACATAGTGCCTCCAAAATTGGTTGGAGGTACACCAAAGCCGACCGGGCCTTGGTGTACCCGGTTGGGTTACTTAGTTATCTCGGGTCAAGCTGCTTAGCTATAGCGAGTAAAAACGGATGGAATGGATGATCTTGCGGGACACCCCCAACAAGCTCACGGGCTAAACCGACTGAGTTTGTAGCCAACACCTCTTTGACGGCCAGAATGATTTCATTGTCGATTTCATCCTGGGTCTTTCGTTGTTGGTCCACCAGCCGACTTAACTTGTCTAGGCTCATGCTTCTCTCCTTTGTTTGTGGGAGAGAACCCAGGAGGGGTTTCCTCCCGAGGGGTTAGGTTATTGCTGTTTTGGGCCAGCTACCGTTATAGCCAGCAAGCGCTGACAATGAACAAAGAGTATGACAGCCACCTAAAAGGGTAAAACGCTGTAATTGCCCTTTTGGGGTGCAAAAGAAAAAGCCCTCCCGAAGGAGGGCTTTTTATGCGGCCAAGGACAAGCCTTGCTGTCCTCTTTGCAACTCTGTGTCGTCGCGGCGATGTAAGCGTTGAACCGCCTTGATCATCGTTCTGACATGTCGCTCCAAAGAGGCTGGATGGCGTTTTGACAGTAGGTTGATCCAGTCGAGATAGATAGCAAGCGCCGAACCTTCGGTTAGGGCTGCCTGTATCGCCTCATACTGCCCTACGGCACTCTGGACCACATCATTCACCCACTGGGCGTCAGTATTGTCCAAGAGCTCGCAGAGGGCCGTATAAGCCTTCCTTCTGGTCGCGGCCATGTAACGACGAATGTTGGCGTTTCCGCTCCCCTCTCGCCCTTCCATGACGCTCATACAGAATGCGCTGGAGTAACAAAGCATCGCGTCAGTCACGTAGTTAAACCATCGCTCCTGATGCCGTTTCTGTTCTTCCATTGCTTCCTGGTCAAGTTGCTTCTCGATGAACAACCCCGTCGGAGTACGGTGGTGCAGATGGTACTTGAACGTTAAGTGCAAGTTGACCCACCAGCGTACCGTTGCCAGTCTTCCCTTGATTTTTCGCTTCACCAGATCTTTGTACTTAGCATCGCTAAGCACTTTGACATCCTTGCGCTGTTGGATTCCTTCCATCGTCTGTAGCCCTGTAAGGCCCATCTGGTGGTAGGTTTGACCTCTTTGCATCATACGGTGATACAAAGCGCCTTTTCCTTTCGCAAGCTGGATTGCTCCGAACCGAAGGTAGAACTGCGCTGCACTACCGGGCGTATAATGTCCCTTTAGTACAGACTCCCTTAGTCGCGGGTATTCGTTCCAGATGATGAACGCAGCGGAGTCGGGATCGACTTTCACTTCATCATCTTCTGCGAAGCAAACCACCCTTCTCTTTCCGTCTGCGGTATTGATCACTTGCGCTGCCAACGGGTCATCCCCGCCGTCAAAGTAAGCCATTTCCGCTAACGGATCGGCCAAGCCATCAGAAAGCGAACCATCGCCCCAGCGACCAACCTTCAACCACAATGGCTTCGGAATTGGTGACTGAGGAACGGTTTCACACTGCGGCTCGTCTTCCAGCAAGTCCAGATCACCCATCGACCAAACCCTGTGGTAAATCTCCAGGGCATGGAAAGGCTTATCATTGAAATGATGGAAGGCCCACATGAAGTCGATATGGACTAAAGCCTCTTCCGATATGATCCGGAATTGTGGCTCTGCCATTCGACGGTTCCAGTCGTTATCCTCTGCTTGACCAGTAGCCAGCTTGTATGCCAGCTCATCAGCTCTCTTTTGCTCCATGTAGTCCATGCTGCAACAGACATGAAGCAATCGTTCTAGGAAAACAGGACTGTAAACGTCCGGCTGTATTTTGATGTATCCGCCCTCGTAAATCGTTCGACCTACGGGATGGCGGTCTTCCCATGCGTACCGGCGTTTTGCCAAGTAGCGCTGGATGCGGTTCAGCCCCGACATATAGCCATGCCTTTCAGGGTCCGTGGCAAGCAACGTCTCCATTGACTTATCCAACCCAACAGCCTGGCAAGCCCAGCAACCGAAGCGAGCGCCACAGGCGTCACTGGCCTTCTTCTCTGTTGCCGACCACACGCACTCCCCTGTTGCCGCCTTGTAAAGCTCTGCCGTAGTGACATTGCTCTCCAAGTAACTTGGCAGAGGATATGCTGAGCCCATGCCAGCGGATAGTAAGAACTCCCAGACATCACTCGCCAACCAGTTTTTCACCACATACAGCTCACCCCCATCTTTCGTCTTAATGACGCGATCTGAGCTTCCTCGCTGTTTTGCAATGTTGGCCGCACGAATAGTGCTTTCAGCATCACGACTGCCCAGCAAAAGGCAGACTTTCTGTCGAACCTCTTTGGGAAGCTCTCGCATATAAGCTGCCTTCGCTCTTTTGGCAGAGGTGATTTTTAAATCCTGGCTACACTGGCGGGCCGTGGAGTTGGAAAACGTAGGCAACCCCCTCCCAGTAAGGATTCGGCCCGTCCAACTCTGCGAGATCCCAGGCTTTGCTAGAACGATGGTCAGAGGAAGGTTTTCCTTCGCAATGAAACGCTCCAGCTCGGCCAGTTTCTGATCCGCCAGCCACCTTACCTCTGGGCTTTCGATCAGTGTGTCAGTGTGCAAGATGAAGTGGTGCTGGCTGATGGTCGCCCCACTCCTTACAGCCCGGATCAGGGCCATCAGGAACAGGTGCAAGACCGTTTCAGAATCTTTACCACTGGAATAGCCGATCATCATGGTCCACCCATCAATTAAGGCCGTGTGAATGGACTCAACCGATGACGTGATCAACGATGACAGACTGGTTCCTCTACTGGCATCAACGAAGTTCAAATCCTCGTTATCAGTCAGTTCTGACCAAACAGAATCCCACTTATCCCCACGCAAAAGCACTGGGATGGGTTGTTCTGATAGATCAAAGTTTAATGTTTGTTGCATAGGGCCTCCTGGATTAGCAGGGTGCCCATCCCTTCCGGGAAAGCACCCCGGTAGGGTTAAAATTGAATCCTGGCTATCAGACCTGAACTAGCTGCTACTCGACATCTGGTTGTCTTCGTATTGCTGCTTGGCCTGTTTCACCAGATCAATGTCACCGTCTTGCAGCTTTTGAATATCAAGCTGTAGACGAGCCTTGTGTTTCAACAGTTCAGCGACCGCATTATCAATGTGATCAATGAGCGATTGGTTTTTTTGGATGGTGTAACTGTTGAGTTCATCGAGCAGGGGCCATGCAACACTCGAATGAGTGTTGAGCAATGGGTACTCTGCTTCGATCTCACAAACCACACCGTTTGCTCCTTCTCTGTAATGAGGGAACCCGACACGCAGACCGATACGACGATCCAGCGCTGCATTTACAGTACATTCCAAAGAAGTTCGGTTTGAAAAAACATCGTTGACGTTTTTAGACATGCTATATCTCCGTTCAGTTTATGACGGAGCCCCCCTAACAGGAGGTGCTCCCGTCAGGGTT
This sequence comes from Enterobacter sp. HMSC16D10, assembly GCF_001807145.1. Classification (NCBI taxonomy): domain Bacteria; kingdom Pseudomonadati; phylum Pseudomonadota; class Gammaproteobacteria; order Enterobacterales; family Enterobacteriaceae; genus Enterobacter; species Enterobacter sp. HMSC16D10. Next base: position 3,346 of record NZ_KV787848.1, on the reverse strand, counting down.
GATAATTTGCTGTTTGTTTTTGGCAGCCAGCTACCGCACTTGAGCGCCTAAGGCACTTTCCGAAGCACCCTGGGAAACCGAGATGCTTGGGAAAGCGCGGGGTTTCCCCCTGCGCTGATTACCCTTTTTAAGGGGCCGGTACGCCGATTTCTCGGCGCACTCAGGTTGAAGCTACACAGTCAAGAACCAACGTTTCATAGGGACGGTGATGTCTATCATCCCGTTTCCACATGGATTCTGGCCCCAGAATCTGTAGGTCGTCTCATAGAAGTCAAACTCAGACAAGGACTGTATCTGCGCTTCTGAGATCGGCTCAAATGGTCCACCGCAACCGATGTGCATATTGAGCCCATAATCTCGAAGCTCTAGCTCTCCGAGATTTAGCGTCTTCCCGCCCACACAAGCAACCAAGTTCTGGTTTCTGACGTCGCCTTCTTTGAACAGCAAAGCTGACTCATCGTAGCTCCCATATTGGTTGGTAAACTTCACAATATGCCCGTGCTTAGGTGAGGTTTGTTCCGACAACTCTTTCAGTAATCGCTTTACGCTTTGAAATCTCGCGTACAGAGCTGGCGTAAACTGCCCAGAGTAGTTCAAGTTTGGGCAGATCATTTCAAGCATCTCATCAGGTACAGATTCAAGCCCCATTTGCGCGGCCAATGGCTTCGCCTTTTTCAGACCTTCCTCAAGCACTCTCTGATTTACAAGTTGTTCTAATGTGTTCATTTGACTCTCCACTTTCGAGAGAGCAATGCAAGCCGTCTCCGGACTTACATTGCCCGTTAACGGCTTTATTGGTTTATCCCAAGAGGTACGGAGCTACGCCAGTCAGGAAGCCCATGACTCCCAACACAGCGCCAACCACGCCCAATTTGATTGACAGTTGGACACTTTGATCCGGATGGTTCCAGAACCACTGCCAGACTTCCCAGCGCCTGGCTCTGCGAACCTCAAGATTTACAGTGTCTTTAAAACGAACACCCAGAGCATCTACCGCATCGTAATCCAGCGCGACCGCCAGCTTTGTGATGGATAAATTCCCAGGGTTGCCCATCGCATACCGGAGAACCTTTGCTTTGGTCTCTGGGTTTACGATCATAACCGGCTCCCTCCTGAAAAAACGGGTCTTGTCTTTTCGCTTGGAATCCATGTTGCGGTTATGGAACCTGGCAATGCAGTGTTGAAGGCCTGAATCCTCGGGAGGTAAAGGCACAACAGTTTCGATTTTCATGATTACTCTCCTTTCGGATAGGCCGGAGCAAAGGCCTTTCGGCATTGCCCCGGTGAGTTACTAATGAACCAAAGATGAAGTGACCATGATTGCGTCTCCGGACATCATTACCGGGAGATATTCGCAAGGCTCATGGCCGCAGCTCTTTTTAGTTCCGTTAGGTGAATAGACAGCCAATTGACCATCCATAATGTTGAAGGGCATCCCCTGTTTTTTCGCTGCCGGTGACAGCTTGAGAGTGCCCTTTGCGTCAACCAATGCCGTTGCCCAATGGAAGTCTTCACCACCGATCACCGGCTGTGATTCATCCACGACTTCGACCATGATTGGCATCATTCCAACCCAGCTCCACAGGCTGTTCCCTAATGCGAGGGCTAAAGCCTCGAACGCGGGAAAGACTACCGATTGCCCGAGAATCTGGTGGGCAATAGTGTCCGACAGACCTTGGATGAGTTCCTCTGGTATCCCTTTCACTCGACAATGTTCTGTCGGTGTAAAGATGCGAGACAACTCCGGCTGTTCTGGATGAACAATGAAAGGTTCGGTACTTCTGCATTTTGCATAGTCCTTACCTATGGTGCCGCAAAACTCATCGTCGCCAGTCAGAAGCTGGCGAGAGAACCCCTTGCCAGCAGCTTTGTCTCTCAACTCCTTCTCAGCCAGATAGTCAAATGACTTCCAACGTTCAGAATCGAGCGGAACTGGCTCCAGGATGTCCTGTATGCGACTTTCCTTGGTGCGAACAGGCTGAACCTTCTCAAGTTCAAACCCGTCGATCCCGTGGGAAAGCGCAACAACACAAAGACGCTTGCGGCGCTCAATAACCCCAAACTCATTGCCGTCGAGAATGCGCTCTTGTAGGGAGTAACCCAACGAAGAGAGCACCGAACGAATCACTTCCATCGAAGCGGTGTTCTGGTACTCAGGCACGTTCTCAATCAGCACAACGGCTGGGTTTAGCGCTTCTACGAATTGCAGGAAGTTGAAGAACATGGCACCTGCCGCCTCATGCGATTCGGCAAACTCCAACTTGTTCTTACTGCGACCTGACTTTGACGCGCCGGTACACGGTATGCCCCCCATCAAAACATCCACCTGTGGTGGGCGTTTGCTGAGATTCACAGCCTGGATTGGCGATTCGATAACAATAGAATCTTCGTTCCAAAGCTCCGGGTTATTTGCCAAAGACGAATCGAGATATTTCCCTTCCATCTCCACGGCCACAGATATGGCACTGGCAATTCCCGCCTTGTGAAAACCGGCGTGAATCGCTTTATCAAGCACACCACCCCCATGAAAGAGGCTGCATACCGAAAGCGATTCTCCATTCTCCAGCTTACTGATAAGCCGGTTGACGCGCTCGATCACTCGCTCTTGTTGATGGTGAGCAGAGATCACAATTGCGCCGTTACGGATGAACACGCGGAGCATCTCTACACCAAAAAACGGTAGCAAGCTCCTGCACGGTCAGATCGATGATTGGAGACACCCGGCCATTGCGCTCGCGCTTACTGATGGTGAACTTACCCTCCTCTTTGACGCGAAGCACAACCTGGGAATCTTTCAGCTCCAGATCATACTTCATGCCAGGATAGTAACCTTCACGCAGTAGCTTTTGGCCTTCCAGCCAGACGCGCTTCTTGCCTCGATGTTCTCCTAACTTGGTGTTTACGATAGTAGCCATGAGCTCTCTCCTTTCGGTTGAGAGGCCACTACCGTCCCAATCGGGAAGTAATGGCCCCGATGGGTTTAAAGTGGTTCTCAGTTCACAGCGATGCCGTGAGACTGAATGGCATTAGCAAAGCCAGCCATTTGTTCAGGGAAGGTGTAGCGGTTGATGTCCTGGCTGCGAGCCAGATTGACATGCACCTTCTTCACCTTCGTTTCGTCAGAGTCGTACTTTTCAAGCGCCAGCTTCTCAGCTTCTTCCGGATCTCGGCCCAGCGAGTAGGCGTAAATCACAGAGGTGAAGCCAAGTCCTGAGCCGAATGCGTAGACTTGTTTCTCGAAATGGACGTCAGCGAAATAGATGCTGAATCCGGATTTGAGGTTATGTTTTTCCATGATGCACTCCAAATAGTTTGGGGGCGCACCACGTCCCGAACCGGGCGGATG
>NZ_KV787847.1:0-612 GCF_001807145.1 Enterobacter sp. HMSC16D10 | reverse complement strand
TCGCGGAAACGACGCTGCCGAGCGCGCCGGTTTTGCCAGCGATGCGCGTGATGAGTCCCATGTGTCGCTCCCGAGTTCGGTTAACGGATCAGCGTTTGAGGCTGGACGGATAGCCCGCGTCCTCGGTCGCCTTGGTCAACTTCTGGACGTTGGTCTTGGCATCGTCGAAGGTGACGACGGCCTGGCGCTTGTCGAAACTTACGTCGGTCTTGCTCACGCCCTCAACCTTGGAAAGCGCGTGCTTGACAGTGATCGGGCAAGAGGCGCAGGTCATGCCAGGCACGGACAGCGTGACGGTCTGGGTGGCGGCCCACACGGGGGCAACAACGGCAGCGAGGGCGAGGGCGGCAAACAGTTTTTTCATGATGAACTCCTGTGATTAATAGAAAAATGGCATGACGTAGGGAAATCCGAGCGAGACCAGGACCAGCGCGGCCACGATCCAGAAAATGAGCTTGTAAGTAGCTCGCACTTGGGGAATCGCGCAGACCTCACCCGGTTTGCAGGCTTGCGCCGGGCGGTAGATGCGCCGCCAGGCGAAAAACAGCGCGACCAGCGCTGCGCCGATGAAGATCGGGCGATAGGGTTCCAGCACCGTCAGGTTGCCGATCC
>NZ_KV787846.1:0-3903 GCF_001807145.1 Enterobacter sp. HMSC16D10 | reverse complement strand
AAGGAGGGAGTGACCATCTCATTAAATATCCTACCCTAAGGTTGTTTTGACGGAATGAAGTACGTATATGCTCGAACTCCCCATTTAGTCCGACTAACGCACTTGTTCAGGTAACTGTTTTCTTTAGTCCAGCCCTAAAAGACACGACGAATCGCCAGTCGCGTTAACCATTGGTAACAGGTTTGCAGAGTAATGATGATGTAGGCGGTGCTACAGAGCTCTTGAAGTGGTGCCCTGACTGCGGCTACCCTGGAAGGACAGTTTAGGTATCTGCGCTCCGTGAAAGCCAGTTACCATCGGAACAAAGAGTTGGTAGTTCTGAATTCCGGAAAAAAACCACCGTTGGTAGCAGTTTTTTGTATACAGGGCAAGAGATTACGCGCGAAAAAAAGGATCTCAAAGATCCTTTTTGATTTAACGTTCAGTCATTAAAATTTACGTTAATACGACTCATATTTAAGCCCATAATTCTGGCTATATCGTACATCCAAAAGTGGCTTTCTATCAATACACCGCTTCTCTGTCTGTATGTCATTGAAGCAAGAAACCTCATCAATAAACCCAAGCAAGCTTTCATTCGGCTCGGTACGATATCCATTCCCAAAATCCATAATAGATATGTAGTAATAATAATCTTCGCCTTTATTCGGTATACCGTATTTTTCCTGAATCATATCCTTGTTGGCTTCCCACCAGGCTATCTGGCGGCTTTTCAGGTACGGAAAATGCCTGACCAGTATCGTATCGCCATCATGTACTGCCACAATATCAACCGGCGTCAGGTACTGCCAGAGCAGAAAGCCACCGGCAGCCGCCGCAATAACGCCCGCTATCAGCCACTTATTCATCCCGCCTCCCGCTGATTTCCACGGTCGTATTCATCTCGGTGATAAACGGCCTGTAGCCGTATTTCACATAACGCTGCAGCACAAACCAGGTCCGGAAAATTCGTCCCTGATGAAAAACAGGGTTCAGAATGTCTGCATCATCAAGTCCGAAGTGATCTTGAATCCGGTAATGCACCTTCGCCCGGTAGCTGTTGCCCGTCACCTCCAGCGACTGCAGCGTGATATGCGTCGACCAGGTATCATGGACGGTTATCACCAGCCCGTTAGTACGGTCGATAAGATGGTCAAACTATGGCAGAACAGCCCCACTTAACTCCTTAAAGTTTCCCTTTTCGTCAAACAACTTGTCCTTCTTATCGAGAGGAATAAATCCATACTCGTAGTTAATTGCTGCTTTTAGAACATTTTGGATTCTCAGCAACGAACTTTTCCCAGAACGGTCATTCAGGATCTGCTCTTTCAGCGCCTTATCCAGTAGCGGGCTGCTGTACGGTGTGCCGCTGTTCTTCTGCATGTGGTTGATCATCTCAGTGATGATGTTCTTATACGGACCGTGAAAGGAGAACACCTTCGCCAGTTCACGAAACTCATCAAACATCAGTCGCGCGCTTTCCTCCCGGCTGACTACAACCGGCGCACTCTCCGTCAGGCTGCCCGAATAAAATCCATCATACGGACTGGCTACAACCCGCGGCGAAAGGGTCAGCGTATACGGGTTCACTTTCGCCGAGACGTCCGTCAGGCCAAAGCGCCCTTTCAGCGCTTCCTCGCTCAGATCGCCGTGGTGCATGTCTTTAGCGCCATAATCATCCATCATGCGCTGTGTGGTATAAATCCGCGCGGGAAGGGGCATTGGCTCAGGTTTTTTTTCTTTCTCTTCAGCCAGTTTTTTCTTCCGGGCAGTTTCATCACGCTCGGCTGCCAGCCCGGCATTGCAGTTATATTCGTAGGTGTTGTCCAGATCCTGCGGAATGAATTTCGCCCGACACGGACAGGAACTGTAACTTTCGATGGAGCCGGCTAGCTGGCGGTTTACTCCGCCCACTTCGTACATGTCGCCCATGCCACCACAGATACGGTAGATCCCGGGATGTTTTCCGCAGGTCACTTTATCGGACTCCCGCGCCTGTGGTCGCCCGAAAAATTGGGTGTCTTCAGCACCGGTGATAATTTTGCCGCCACAGACGGTACGATCTCCCTGGAAAAGAAAATAACCTTCCAGCGCCATCAGTGTTTACCTCCCGGCACCGTTAAAAAGCCATCAGGCAGTGTATCGCCCTCACGGAAAACACACATCTGACTACCCTGAGGCGTGGAAATAATTTCATCGCCGTTATCCAGCATGCTGCCCACGAGCGCCATCGATTCCCCCTGCGTCATTTGGCCTTTACCGGCTCCACAAATAATGGTCGCCTCGCGCCCGTCCGAATACACCACTTTATCCCCGACCCGCGCGGCATAATGCCCGCCAAGGGTACTTTTGCCGGATACCTCACGGATCACGCCACCATGACGGGTCAGGCTGCCAGCCGTTGCCCCCCGGTAAATATGGAGAACAGCGCGCTGTAACACTGATTCCATTTCTGCGACGAGCGACTGACGCGTCTGCGGATCAACTCCTGCCAGAAACTCATCGGTCAGCCACGGCTGACGCAGCCGTTCCAGCACATCAGGGGTCAGTTCATTGGTGTATTGCTGTGACATGTAAAACCCTCACGGTTTATATGGTTAACATCTGACCCATCATACACCGACGGACATTTTATCGCCGTTTCCGTAAAGGAATACAAAAGTAAAATTTTGTAAGATGCAGCGCTCTAACTCCCTGAACAGGCTTATTTTACCCTGAGAATAGTTTGTCGTGTGGTGCTGAATTCACGAGCCTAAGCACTCACAGTTATCCCGATGCTAAGGCGTTCCAGGACTAATTACTTTTGTTCCTCATTCAATGCAGAGGGGCGTCCAAAGCGTTTCCCTGATGCTTTTGCCTGTGCAATACCAGAGTGTGTGCGCTCAATGAGCAGTTCACGCTCAAATTCTGCCACCGCCGAGATTACCTGCATCATCATTTTTCCGGCAGGGCTGGCGAGGTCCACACCGCCCAATGCGAGACAGTGAACCCGAATTTCAGAATCAGCCAGCATTTCAACTGTCTTTCTGATGTCGATTGCATTGCGTCCGAGACGATCAAGTTTGCTGACAATCAACACATTGCCATTTTCCATGCGATCAAACAGCTTGGTAAAAACAGGGCGTTCACTGGCGGCAACCGAACCGCTGATATGCTCTTCACTCATTCGTTGGGGTTTGATGGTAAAACCAGCCGCTTCAGTTTCACAACGCTGGTTTTCTGTTGTCTGTTCAAGAGTGGATACCGCAGGCTTCACTGAGCATGTTTTCGCGCTAATGCATCTGCTCGGATTCGCTTTTGCGTCAAGTATCCGGGATCTTCATGACAAACGGTTGTTTATTCATGGGAAAGCTGAGTTGTATCCGGGGCTTCAGTCAATCATATCCTTAACCAGTCTGAATCTTAAGGAAATTGAAGCACTCTGGCATGAGGTACTGCGTCTGGCAAAGGCATTAAGGGAGATTGGCCGCATCGAAAGGTCATTGTTTATGCTGGACTGGTTCCGGGATCCTTCATTGCGTCGCCGGGTGCAGGCAGGGTTGAATAAAGGTGAGGCCCGCGATGCCCTGGCGCGAGCTGTCTTTATGCATCGACTGTGGGAAATCAGAGATCGGGGGCTGGAAAATAAGAGCTACCGGGCCAGTAATCTGACATTGCTGACTGCGGCGATCTCGCTGTGGAATACGGTATATATAGAAAGAGCCATAGATTCTCTGAAGCGGAAAGGACTCCCGCTAAATGAACAGCATATTGCGCATCTTTCCCCGCCAGGATGTGAGCACATAAATCTCAGCGGGGACTACGTCTGGCGAACAAACCTCTAGCTGGGACAGGGTAAATACCGCACGTTACACTCAGTAGTTAGCAGCCTGTACAAAAAACAGGCTTAGCGTAGGATATTTAATGAGATGGTCACTCCCTCCT
>NZ_KV787845.1:0-7600 GCF_001807145.1 Enterobacter sp. HMSC16D10 | reverse complement strand
AAACGGGAGTGACCATAGATTCCGTTTTCTGAGGTGACCCCAAGTAAACGCCCAGAAATAATTACCGGACTGCAGCTGTGAGAATATTTCCAGGGAAAACGTGGAAAACGTGGTCAGCCCACCGCACAGCCCGGTGATAACAAGTAATCGCCAGGCCGGATCCAGGTCAGGATGGCGCATGAACCAGGCCAGCGACGCACCAATGATAAATCCGCCCGCAAGGTTCACTACCAGCGTGCCCGGTGGCAGGTCAGGAAACAGGCTGTTCAGGCGTGCGCCAAGCAGCCAGCGGATCAGGCAGCCAGCGGATCCACCAATGATAATGGCCAGATAAGATTTCACGGGGTTTACCTCTGTGTCAGAGGGAGTATGCAGGCTGATGATACGGGGCGGCCTGACATACTCCCGGTTAAAGGGGAGTAATATCAGGCGTCATCAGCTTCTCAGGGGAAGCGGTTGGGTAAGGTGGAACGCCATCACCTCGCCGCAATTCTGGCCCGGTCACGGGCGTTAATCAAGCGGCTATCCACTGTTTTTGTGCGACTCCCCCTGCGGCGGGCATGAGGAGCCCGTTTTCAGGCTTGACCTGAAGAGCATTAAAAATTATCGTTTCGGCAGCATTTTATATCTGACTGTGAGTCATGCACATTACGCCACCCTGAGTTTCTCTTCGCCCGTCCTTTATCAGAGAGCCTGCCGCGACAGCCAGTCCGCGCCGGGTACCGTTCTCTCATATCCGTTACGGGACTGCCACCTTTCACGGTGAACCCGCGTGTACCTGCTTCAGGGACGCAGGCGCCGTGTCCGCAGCAGCCGGTACGGACACGTCGTGATTAATCGGCGGGCTGCAGCCCGCCTTCAGGGATATTCATGCGTCAGCTTTTTCGGTTTATGTTTCATCACGCCTCTCACCTTACGTTCGGTGCGATGCTGATGGCCATGTCCAGCTTTGGACAGACCTATTTTGTCTCACTTTACAGGCAGGATTTTCGTGAGGCCTTTGGGCTCACCGACGGCGGACTGGGCGGCCTGTACGCAATCGGAACGGTGATGAGCGCCATCACGCTGACCTGGGCCGGACGGCTGATTGACTACACCACGACCCGCCGCTTCACGCTGGCGGTCACCCTTTTGCTGCTCACGGCCTGCCTGCTGGTTTCCGGCGCACAGGCGGCGTGGATGCTGTGCATCGGGTTTTACTTTCTGCGCCTCGGCGGCCAGGGACTGATGGTGCATACTGCGCTGACCGCAACGGCGCGCCAGTTCCCCCTTGATGCAGGCAAGGCGCTCGGCGCCATCGCGCTGGGGCTCTCGCTGGCGCAGGCCGTTTTTCCTGTGATTGCGGTGCAGATAAGCGCGCTGACGGGATGGCGCGCTGCCTGGGGCATCAATGCCGGAATGCTTGTTGCCGGCGTGGGGGTCGCGCTGATGTTTTTGCCCCGCGGGAAAGAGAAGCCGCTGCGTACGTTCAGAAAGCGGGGTGAGGAGAAAGAAAAAGAGGCGCCGGTATGGCGAAACCGCAACCTGCTGCTGGCGCTGCCTGTCGTGCTGGCCTCCCCCTTTATCACCACCGGCTTCTTCTTCCACCAGGCGAGGCTGGCACAGGAGAAAGGCTGGGAGCTGTCGTGGGTGGCGGTATGGTTTATTGCCTATGCCATTACCCAGGCGGTATCGCTGCTGTCGTTTGGCCCGCTGATTGACCGGCTCTCACCACGCAGGCTGCTGCCGTGGTTTCTGATGCCACAGGCCCTGGCCATGCTGGCGCTATGGCTCAGCAACGGTCAGTGGGTGACGCCTTTTTACCTGATTATGACCGGCGTATCGTCGGCCATTGCCTCAACGCTTGCCACCGCGCTCTGGGTACAGCTGTTTGGTCCGGCGCAGCTGGCCAGGGTGCGCTCGGCGGTTGAGGCAGGGACGGTGATTGCCAGCGGGGCATCCCCGGTAATCATGGGCGTGCTGATAGATAACCATGTCACCCTGCATCTTCAGGCCCTGTTCTGCCTGGTCTACATTCTTGGCGCCAGCCTGCTGGCCACCGGTATCAGGACGGATGCGCCGCAATAACGCGCCTTTACCTTCATACCCGTCATCCTCTTTCCCCTGTGAAGGCGGGCCTGATATCAGGCCCGCCTGTTTCATCGCAGCATCAGCAGGGGCTGACGGCTTTCAGACAGCATTTCCGTGGTGTGGCTGCCAATAAAGAATCGCCGTAACCGGGAGTGCCCGCAGGCCCCCATTACCGTGAGGTCGATATCATGGGCGTCCGCGTAGCGGCACAGCGCCCCGGTTACGGACTCGTCTTCCAGCAGGCGTGTCTCGGTCGTGATACCGGCTTCCTGAAGAACAGCCTGCGCATCCTGCAGGGCTGACATGTCACCGTTGACCATCACGATATGACAGCTCAGGCCGTGCAGCAGCGGGCTGACCGTCAGGCGCGTCAGGTTTTTACGGCTCTCACTGCTGCCGTCGTACGCAAACATCACCCGCGCCGGCGGCGTAAACGTCTCCGGCACAATCAGCACCGGGTTTTTCTGCAGGCGAATGACGCTTTCCAGATGGCTGCCTACCTGATTCTGCGTCCCGCGGCGCCCCAGCACCATCAGCCGGACTTCGCCCAGCTCCGCCAGGATTTCGTCCAGTGCGCCGTGCTTTTGCAGCAGCTGTGCGTCCGGCTGTCCGGTCTGCTTCAGGAGCTCCGCACAGCCGGCCAGCACGGCCTTGCCCTGCGCCATCAGCAGCCGGCTGCGCTCACCCTCGACGCGGACCAGCGCTTCGGTCAGCTGCTCCCGGCTGTCAATACCAATGCTCCCGGTCAGGTCAGACACGGCGGGAGTCTCACTCTTTTCGAGCACGTGCAGCAGCGCCAGCGGCGCGCCAAGTTTACCGGCTGCCCAGGCAGCATACTCACAGACCGGCCGGGTTGACGGCGAGCCGTCAACGCAGGCAATAACGGTGTTATTCATGATGCTTTCTCCAGTAAATTAATGGCCACCCATCAGCTTTTCCACTTCTTCAGGCTTGTCATGCACTCCGAAGCGGTCAACGAGGGTGCGGGTCGCGTCATTCATACCCTTGATCTCCACTTCCGTGCCTTCGCGACGGAACTTGATAACCACCCGGTCCAGCGCGCTCACGGAGGTGATATCCCAGAAGTGGGCGTGCGTTACGTCAATCACCACGCGCTCCACCGCTTCACGGAAGTCGAAGTGGCTCATAAAGCGATCGGATGAGGCAAAGAATACCTGGCCGGCTACGGTATAGGTGCGGGTGTCGTCCTTCAGCTCAGAGGAGACCGCCATAAAGCGGGCGACCTTGGTGGCGAAGTTCAGCGAGGCAATCAGCACGCCGGTGAGCACGCCAAACGCCAGGTTATCGGTCGCCACCACCACCACCACGGTGGCCAGCATCACCACGCTGGTTGACAGCGGATGGCTGCGCAGGTTGCTGATGGAGCGCCAGGAGAAGGTGCCGATGGAGACCATGATCATCACCGCCACCAGAGCCGCCATGGGTATCCGGGACACCCAGTCGCGCAGGAACACCACCATCAGCAGCAGCACCACGCCGGCGGTGAGCGTGGAAAGCCGCCCGCGCCCGCCCGATTTGACGTTGATCACCGACTGGCCAATCATCGCGCAGCCCGCCATGCCGCCGATAAAGGAGGTGCAGATGTTGGCCACGCCCTGCGCCTTGCACTCGCGGTTTTTATCGCTCGGCGTGTCGGTCATGTCGTCCACGATGGTGGCGGTCATCATCGACTCCAGCAGCCCCACCACGGCAAGTCCTGCCGAGTACGGCAGAATAATCATCAGCGTGTCGAGGTTAAGCGGGATATCCGGGATCAGAAACACCGGCAGGCTGTCCGGCAGTTTGCCCATGTCACCCACGGTGCGCACGTCCAGGTGCAGCCACATGGAAATGGCGGTCAGCACGATGATGCAGACCAGCGGCGAGGGAATGGTTTTGTTCAGATACGGGAAGAGATAAATGATGCCCAGGCCCGCAGCGGTCAGGGCATAAACGTGCCAGGTGACGTTGGTCAGCTCCGGCAGCTGCGCCATAAATATCAGGATGGCCAGCGCGTTCACGAAACCGGTGACCACCGAGCGGGAGACGTAGCGCATCAGGCTGCCCAGCTTCAGGTAGCCGGCCGCCAGCTGCAGTACGCCGGTCAGCGCCGAGGCCGCCAGCAGATACTGCAGGCCGTGGTCTTTTACAAGCGTGATCAGCAGCAGCGCCATCGCACCGGTGGCGGACGATATCATTGCCGGACGGCCGCCGAGGAAGGCCATAACCAGGGGAATACAGAACGCAGAGTAGAGCCCGACCTGCGGGTCGACTCCGGCGATGATGGAAAAGGCGATCGCTTCGGGAATAAGCGCGAGCGCGACCACAATACCGGCAAGGACGTCACCACGGACGTTACCCAGCCAGTCCTTACGCGTCGAGGACAGCAGCATAGTCATTTCTCAGTTTTTGATTACGGTCAGCCCGTGAGGGCAAAAATTTTACGTACGAAAAAGCACATCCGCAGACGGGATGTTTTTGAGTGCGCGCCGAAGTTTATTCAGTGCGACAGAGGAGGGGTACGACTCAGGGTGGCGTAAGACGCATGGTGGTGTTTATCACTCCTTCACGGCTGACAGAGCAGCGCGGGTAATCAGAAAGACCGGATGAACAGACGTTCAGTACCGGCCACAAATGCCCGCCGGGCAGATGAACCACGGCAAAAAGCGCTTTTTACTCTACACGAATTGTTAACGGGGTCAACGCGCAGGGCAAAAACGCTGTTCATGGAATGCCGGTCAGGCGCATCCGGACGGAAAGTCCTTCTGCATGCTCAGGCTCGTCCGGCGTTCGCACATACATATGATTAAGTGAATATAAATTTGACGGAGAAAGTTTCACAGGTACACTCAGGTCAGTCACAATAAGGAGTCACCATGCCACCCGTGTCCCCCCTGCAGCTTTTTAAAAGCCTTTCCGACGAAACCCGACTCAGCCTCGTGCTGCTGCTACGCGAAAAAGGGGAGCTCTGCGTCTGTGAACTTACGTCCGTGCTGAAAGAAACTCAGCCCAAAATCTCACGGCATCTGGCTCTGCTGAGAGAAAACGGGCTGCTTACCGACCGGCGGGACGGAAAATGGATCCACTATCGTCTGTCGCCTCATATGCCGGCGTGGGCAGCGGCGGTTATCGAACAGGCTTATCTCTGCCAGCGGGATGATATCCGCCAGCTCAGCCGGCAGGCTGAACGCGATAACGCCACCACCAACGGCAAGCCTGTCTGCATTTAAAAATTTACCGGTATATATCTGGATTATCGAATATATTACGCATCGAAAATTTATCAGTCCGGTTTAACAGGCATTTGTATTCAATAGGAGCGGGTATGTTTCTGGCAGGTGCGATTTTCATCCTGACGCTGGTACTGGTCATCTGGCAGCCGAAGGGGCTGAGCATTGGCTGGAGTGCCGTCATCGGTGCGGCGCTGGCGCTGCTGACCGGCGTGGTGCACATCGGTGATATTCCGGTGGTCTGGCAGATTGTCTGGAACGCCACGGGCACGTTCATTGCGGTCATCATTATCAGCCTGCTGCTCGATGAGTCCGGCTTTTTTGAGTGGGCCGCGCTGCACGTTTCCCGCTGGGGAGGCGGCAGGGGCCGGCTGCTGTTCACGTATATCGTTCTGCTGGGTGCCGCAGTGGCGGCGCTGTTTGCCAATGACGGAGCCGCGCTAATTCTGACGCCGATCGTTATTGCCATGCTGCTGGCGCTGGGATTCACTCCCGGCTCCACGCTGGCGTTTGTGATGGCAGCGGGCTTTATCGCTGACACCTCCAGCCTGCCGCTCATCGTATCGAACCTGGTGAACATCGTAACGGCTGACTTCTTTACGCTGGGCTTCAGCGAGTACGCATCCGTCATGGTGCCGGTGAACATTGCCTCCATTGCGGCCACGCTGGTGATGCTTCATCTCTTTTTCCGCAGGGACATCCCGGTCACCTATGACCTGGCGAAGCTGAAGGCACCGCGGGAAGCCATCCGGGATGCACGAACCTTTAAGGCTGGCTGGGTGGTTTTGGTTCTTCTGCTGGTTGGCTTTTTTGCTCTGGAGCCGCTCGGCGTGCCGGTCAGCCTGGTGGCGGCGGTGGCGGCGTTTATTCTCTGGCTGGTTGCCCGCAAAGGACACGTGATTGACGCCGGCAGGGTGCTGAAAGGCGCGCCCTGGCAGATCGTTATCTTTTCGCTGGGCATGTATCTGGTGGTATACGGACTGCGTAACGCCGGACTGACTGATTACCTTTCCGCCGCCCTGAACCGGTTTGCAGAGCACGGCGTATGGGGCGCAACGCTCGGCACCGGCTTCCTGACGGCGGCACTCTCGTCCGTCATGAACAACATGCCCACCGTGCTGGTTGGCGCGTTGTCGATTGACGGTAGTAGCGCACAGGGCGTGGTGAAGCAGGCGATGATTTACGCCAACGTCATCGGCTGTGACCTCGGCCCGAAAATAACCCCTATCGGCAGCCTCGCAACCCTGCTGTGGCTGCACGTGCTGGCACAGAAAAACATCAACATCAGCTGGGGCTATTACTTCCGCGTGGGCATCGTGATGACCCTGCCGGTGCTTTTTGTCACGCTGGCCGCGCTGGCCCTGCGCCTGTCTGTTTAACTTTAACCCCGGGGCTGCGCCCGTGCAGCCCCTTTACGGAGTACCGCTTATGACTGACATTACCATTTACCACAACCCGGCCTGCGGGACATCCCGCAATACCCTGGCGCTTATCCGTAACAGCGGCGCCGAACCCACGGTTATTCTGTATCTGGAAACGCCGCCGTCACGCGATGAGCTGAAGAAGCTGATTGCGGATATGGGCATCGGCGTGCGCGACCTGCTGCGCAAAAATACCGAACCGTACGAACAGCTCGGCCTGGCAGAAGACCGCTTCAGCAATGACGAACTGCTCGATGCCATGCTGGCTCATCCGATCCTCATTAATCGCCCGGTGGTAGTGACACCGCTCGGCACGAAGCTGTGCCGTCCCTCCGAAGTGGTTCTGGACATACTGCCGGACCCGCAGCAGGGCGCGTTTACCAAAGAGAACGGCGAAGCCGTCATTGATGAGCACGGGAACCGCGTCAGCCACTGATTTTTTACCAGGCTGCGGGCATAACAGTGTGGAAAAAGCCGGCATCTGCCGGCTTTTTTATATGCTGCGCTGGTTGACCCGCTCAGAAAGCTGCGCGGCACTCTCTTTCCTTTCGCTGTAGCGGTCGGTGAGATAATCACTGCGACCGCGCGTCAGCAGGGTGAACTTCATCAGTTCCTCCATGACGTCCACTATGCGGTCATAATACGAAGAAGGCTTCATGCGGCCATCCTCATCAAACTCGGCCCAGGCTTTTGCCACGGATGACTGATTCGGGATGGTGATCATCCGCATCCAGCGTCCAAGAATACGCATCTGATTTACAGCGTTGAACGACTGTGAGCCGCCGCTGACCTGCATGACGGCCAGGGTTTTTCCCTGTGACGGGCGGACCGCGCCTGACGTCAGCGGTATCCAGTCAATCTGGGCCTTCATGATGCCGG
>NZ_KV787844.1:0-963 GCF_001807145.1 Enterobacter sp. HMSC16D10 | reverse complement strand
CCGGCAGACCCTTGTCGCGCCGTGGCAGGGCCGCTGTCTGGATATGGCGAAAATAACGGAACTTCTCGCCCATATTTCTGACTGGTATATCAGCCGGGGATATATCACCAGCCGCGCTTTTCTTACCGAGCAGGATCTCTCCGGCGGCCAGCTGAATATTGTTGTGCTGGAAGGCAGACTGGAAGCGATCCGTCTGGAAGGCGAAACGCCGCGTATGCTGAAAATGGCGTTTCCGGGACGGGTGGGCGGCATCCTTAATTTACGCGACATCGAACAGGGCATGGAGCAAATTAACCGTTTGCGTACTGACCCGGTTCAGATTGAAATTCTTCCGGGAACGCAGGCCGGATATTCCATTGTTAATCTTACGGCAAAGCCGGAATTTCCCTTAAGTGCATCGGTAAGCCTGGATAATAGCGGGCAGAAGAGTACCGGCGAAGATCAGCTGAGCGGCGTGCTCACCGCGAATAATATGCTGGGGCTGGCGGATAAATGGTTTGTCAGCGGCGGGCGCAGCAGTGATTTTGCCAGCGCGTACGATGCGCAGAATTTCCAGGCGGGCGTCAGCGTGCCGTTTGGCTACGGATTACTGGACTACAGCTACGCCTGGAGTAACTACCGGACCACCATCAGTAACCAGGGATTCAACTGGCTCTCCACGGGCGATACCAAAACCCACCGCCTTAACGCGTCCTGGGTGGTCTTCCGCAACGGGGAGGTGAAAACCGGCATTGCGGCAGGCGTGGTTCAGCGATCCAGCCGCAACTGGCTCAACGACGCGCCGCTTCAGAGCAGCACGCGCAACCTCTCCAGCCTGATTCTGGGCATTACGCACACGCAAAAAATGCTGGGCGGCGTGGCGACCTTCAACCCGACCTGGAGCCACGGCATGCCGTGGTTCAATGCCGAAACCGACGAAGATAAGTCCGGGGATATGCCGCGCGCGGAATTCCG
The DNA here is from genome assembly GCF_001807145.1 of Enterobacter sp. HMSC16D10. Classification (NCBI taxonomy): domain Bacteria; kingdom Pseudomonadati; phylum Pseudomonadota; class Gammaproteobacteria; order Enterobacterales; family Enterobacteriaceae; genus Enterobacter; species Enterobacter sp. HMSC16D10. The sequence continues at coordinate 9 of NZ_KV787844.1, read as the reverse complement.
TAAATGGAG
>NZ_KV787843.1:0-640 GCF_001807145.1 Enterobacter sp. HMSC16D10 | reverse complement strand
CCATTGGATTTCATTGCAAGGCTGGCCGCCCTGGTACCGAAGCCCAGAGTCAACCTAACCCGCTTCCACGGGGTGTTCGCACCCAACAGTCGGCACCGGGCGTTGGTCACGCCGGCAAAACGGGGCAGGGGCAACAAGGTCAGGGTGGCTGATGAACCGGCAACACCAGCACAACGGCGAGCGTCGATGACATGGGCGCAACGGCTCAAGCGTGTTTTCAATATCGACATCGAGACCTGCAGCGGCTGCGGCGGCGCCATGAAAGTCATCGCCTGCATTGAAGACCCTATAGTGATCAAGCAGATCCTTGATCACCTGAAGCACAAAGCCGAAACCAGCGGGACCAGGGCGTTACCCGAAAGCCGGGCGCCACCGGCTGAGCTGCTCCTGGGTCTGTTTGACTGACGAGCCTGAAGGCCAACGATACCAATCAAAATGCTGCGTTCACAGCGCCGCGGCAGGGATCCGCCGTGCTGGTTGTCGGAAAAGGAGCCGCTAGTGGGAAAGAGGAGGGTAAATTTTCAGCGTTGCTGGCTCCCCGTCAGCCGGATTGGGTTGCATCGCAGGGGTGTCGAAAGAGTCAACTGCGGTCCAAAGCTGTTGGACTTGGGTGAAAAGGGCGTTTATTCTTCCTATACGT
>NZ_KV787842.1:0-527 GCF_001807145.1 Enterobacter sp. HMSC16D10 | reverse complement strand
CGGCCAGGCCGTTCTGGCGCGGGTAGCTGCCGAGCTTGCGCAACATCAGCGAGGCCGTCACCGTGCCCTGTTTGATCGAGGTAGCCAGGCGCAGGATTTCATCCCAATGGGCACGAATAGCCTTGATGTTCAACTTGTCGCTGCTAATCGTCGGTCTGAGTGCGTCGTAACTGGCTTCACCCTTAGGGATGAACAGCTTGGTGTCGCCCAGGGCGCGGATGCGCGGCGCGAAGCGGAAGCCCAGCAGATGCATGAGGGCAAAGACATGATCGGTGAAGCCCGCCGTGTCGGTGTAGTGCTCCTCGATGCGCAGGTCGGACTCGTGGTACAGCAGGCCGTCGAGCACGTAGGTCGAGTCGCGCACGCCGACGTTCACGACCTTGGTGTGGAACGGCGCGTACTGGTCGGAGATGTGCGTGTAAAACGTCCGCCCTGGGCTGCTGCCATATTTCGGGTTGATGTGCCCGGTGCTCTCGGCCTTGCTGCCGGTGCGGAAGTTCTGGCCGTCCGACGATGACGTGGTGCCG
>NZ_KV787841.1:0-7521 GCF_001807145.1 Enterobacter sp. HMSC16D10 | reverse complement strand
TTCAGGTGGCCAAATTCAGTAAACCACTTCACGATGAGATTGTAGGCGGAGAGGTTTTACTCAGAGTTCTCAAAGATGGGATTTACCAATCTCCCGAAAAATACCTTTCGGCAATGGAATCATGCGAGGTGATTAATGATGTCACATGCAGCCTCATGTCTGATGTTAAAACATTTTTTGAAGGCTATGAAGGAACGCTACCTGATGATTTTTATCTCTCCTTCAACATCTGTGCGAGACAGTTGAACTCTTCAAGAGTTATTGAAGCAGTGACGGACTTTAAGAAAGTATTCGACGGACGCATTGCTGTCACGCTGGAAATTGTCGAACGCGGGACAATGAACCTGGACGACTTTGCACTCGATGCTATGCAGCAACTTACTGAGTCAGGTGTGCGATTTGCGATTGATGATTTCGGCAGCGGGAGTTCATGCCTTAAATATATTGAACATGCAGGTTTCTCAACTATCAAGATTGATAAATGCCTCACAATTGCCAGCAATGGATCATTAATCTATTCCGCGGTGATTGATTCAATTATCACTCTCGCAGAGCGGCTGCAAATTCATGTCATTGCTGAAGGTATAGAAAATAAAGAACAACTATCGCTTTTGAAAGATAGAGGGGTGGATATTTTTCAGGGTTATCTATTTTCAAAACCTGTAAGCATGCACGAGTTTTGCACGCACATATAACGTTTTTCAAAAGCATAAACACAACAATTCGCAACCTATCATGGAAAGCATTACTTAAATAACAGTAGTGCACTCGACCTATTTGTTACAGATTTAAATTACCACCGAGGACAAATTATATATGTCAGCTAACTTCCCAAACCCTCCAGAGCTTCCGTCATGCTCAGGGCCGGACGGAATTCTTTATGACTTTAACTATGGCGCGCGCGTTTTGCTCCCGGAAGGAAAATGGCACGTCATTTTAATGGACGACGACAGCGGTAATATTCTTTTCAGCTGTGATTCAGAAGGCGGTTGGGTCACCAGTAATAAAAAATATTACGTCCGCTTCCGCATTCAGGTATTCCACCAGGGATCGGCGAGCCCGGTCCTGGATGAAACGCTGGATATGAAGGACAAGCCCGTCGTCATCTTTTTCCCAACGGGTACGCTGGGCGACATGCTTGGGTGGTTCCATTATGCAGAGCGTTTTCGCCAGCTGCACCGCTGTCAGCTTGAGTGCGTTATGGGGCAGGAAATCATTGAACTGCTCAGCGCACAGTATCCCGAGATCACTTTCTCCACAAAGGACAATCTGCAGACAGTAAATCCCTACGCATCCTGGTATGTAGGCCTCTTCTTTAAGGGTGATACCACACATCAACCCATCGATTTCAGGAAGGTCGGTTTCCACCGCAATGCCGGCTACATCCTCGGGGTCGATCCGCGGGAGTGCCCTCCCCGCCTGAAACTGGATGCGGAACGAAAAATTGCGGAGCCGTATGTCTGCATCGCCGCGCAGTCCACCAACCAGGCGAAGTACTGGAACAACGGCCATGGCTGGGCCGAGGTGGTTGCCCACCTTAAATATCTGGGATACCGGGTGCTGTGCATTGACCGCCACGCGCATTACGGCCAGGGCTTCGTCTGGAACCACATCCCCCAGGGCGCTGAAGACTTTACAGGGAATATTCCGCTCCAGGAGCGTGTGGACCTGTTAAAGCATGCGAGCTTCTTTATCGGACTTGGCAGCGGGCTGTCATGGCTAGCCTGGGCGTCCGGTATCCCTGTGGTGTTAATCAGCGGATTCAGTCTCCCCAACAGCGAATTTTACACCCCCTGGCGGGTGTTCAGCAGCCATGGCTGTAACGGCTGCTGGGATGACACGTCCGTTGATTTTGACCACGTGGATTATTTGTGGTGTCCGCATCACAAGAACACCCCACGTCAGTACGAGTGCACGAGTCTGATAACCGGCAAACAGGTCATCGGTATGGTGGACCGTCTGCATTCAGGATTAGTTGATAAGTAAGGGACGTAAATATGAACAAGATATATACCACAGTGTGGTGCGAGTCGCGCCAGCAGTGGGTTGTTACCTCTGAACTCGCGACCGGGTCCGGTCGCCCGAAGCTGACGTCGAAGAAAAGCGCACTGGCGTTACTGCTGGGTGCCGTGCTTCTGCCTTCAGAGCCGGTCATGGCTGCAGATCATGTGGGAACTATAGTAACTGGTTTGCAGAATATTTATTCAGGCGATACGGCCACATCTACAACCATCAACGGCGGTGCTCAGCGTGTCTCCAGTGGTGGTACTGCTACCATTACTACCATCAACAGTGGTGGTTCTCAGTCTATCTATAATGGCGGCGAAGTCACTCACACGACTCTCAACAGTGGTGCTCTACAGATGGTTTCCGGCGGGACAGCCATCAGTACAACAATTCACGGTAGTGCTGCTCAGTACGTCTTTAGTGGAGGAACGGCCTCTTCTACTATCATCAACCGACGTGGGACACAGACCGTATACGGGGAAGGATCGGTCAATGATACCACCATCAACAGTGGCGGGTTCCAGTACATCTCCAGTGGTGGATCAGCTACTGGCACCACCATCAATAGTGGCGGTATTCAAGAGGTATACAGTAACGGCACGGCAACCAGCACCATAATCTTAAACGGTGGCATTCAGTACGTCTCCAGTGGGGGTACTACAACTAGCACCACAATCAACGGAATTTTTGGCAATCAGCACGTCTACAGTGGAGGCTCCACAACTAATACCACTATCAGTGCTGGGACGCAGCACGTCTACGGCGGAGGTTTGGCCACCTCTACTACCATCCACGATGGAACTCAGAAAATTTCTGGAGGAGTTGCTAACTCAACGACCATAAACATTGACGGTACTCAACTTGTCGACAGTGGTGGCACGGCAACCTTTACTATCATCAGCGGTGGGTCTCAGCTAGTCTCCAGTGGCGGTTCGGCCACAGGCACACGTATAAACAGTGCTGGAGTCCAAACCGTCTTCACTGGGGGTTCGGCCATAGACACTTCTATAAACAATGCTGGAGTTCAACTCGTCAGTGTTGGCGGCATTGCAACCTCTACTGCTATATATAATGCTGGAAAGCAGATAATCTCCGCAGGAGGTTTAGCCACCTCAACAACAATCAGTGGTGGTCAGCAGCATATTTTATCCGGCGGTTCAGCAACCTCTACTATCATCAGCGCAGGAGGTGGTTATCAGGAGGTCAACCTTGGCGGCTCAGCCATCCACACTACACTCCGCGGCGGCTCGCAGTTCGTACGCAGTGGTGGTTCTGCCACCTCTACTACTATCTACATAGGTGGCTATCAGGAAGTTGGCGGCTCTGTCACATCCACGACCATTCACAGTGGCCAACAGCGCGTAGACATTGGGGGCTCAGCAACTTCTACAATCATAAACAGTGGTGGTCTGCAGACAATAAGTGGCTCGACCACCTCTACTATCATAAACAGTGGTGGCATGCAGAAAGTCTACAGTAGAGGTATGGCTACAGAATCTACTATCGACAATGGTAAGCAGTACGTCTACAGCGGCGGTTTGGCCACTGGCACCACTATCCACAACTTTGGGGAGCAGTTTGTCTCCAATGGCGGATTGGCAACCGGAACTACCATCGGCAACTTTGGCAGACAGTCCATCTCCAGTGGTGGATCGGCCACTGACACCACTATTAACATCGGTGGTGAACAGTTCATTTTCGACGGTGGCTCGGCTACCTCAATAATCATCAACAGCGGTGGTTCTCAAGTAGTCTCCAGTGGCGGTGAGGCCACCTCCACGACTATCTACAGCCGGGGAGAACAGGTCATATTCAATGGTGGCTCGGCTACATCTACCACCATCAATGACTTTGGTTATCAGCATGTTTACAGTGGTGGCACGGCAACCTCGACAATTGTCAATGAAGGTGGTTATCAGCACATTTCCAGTGGCGGTGCGGCCATTTCTACGACCATCATCAGCGGCAGTCAGGTTGTCTCCAGTGGCGGTTCGGCCACTGCCACGACCTTTTACGCTGGAGGCCTTGGCGGTCAGACCGTTGATGGTGGCTCTGTTACCTCGACAACCCTCAATGACGCCGCTCAGCTTGTCATAAATGGTGGTACAGCAACGGATACCATCATAAACGATAGCACTCAGATTATCTCCCTGGGAGGTACGGCAACCTCCACAACCATCAACGGTGGTGTTCAGTACGTTGAGAACTCTGGCTCTGCCATCTCCACCATCATTAGCAGTGGCAGTCAACGTGTCTCCAGAGAAGGGACTGTCACCTCGACAACCGTCAATAGCGGTGGTTCTCAGCAAATATCCTATTCAGGCTCGGCCACCTCTACTGACATTTATAGCGGTGGTGAACAGCTCATTTTCAATGGAGGCTCAGCTACTTCTACTACCATCTTCAAAGGCGGCAAACAACATATATCCAGTGGCGGTTCGGCAACCTCAACTACCATCAATAACGGTGGAAATCAGTATGTTTCCGGTGGCGGCACTACCACAGACACCACTATCAACGGCGGCAAGTCCTGGCTGATGACCGGCGCAGTGGCCAACGGCGAAACCAAATTGAGCACCGGTGGTGAACTGCTGATGGACGCTGGCGCTATCGCAACGAACGTCAACATCTCCGGGGGCACCCTCTCTGTCAATGACCTTTCCGCTGCCACATCCGGCCAGAACACAGTTCAGGTCGGGATGCTCACTATGGACGGCGGAAATGTCAACTTCCTGCGCAACAGCGACGGTGAGTTCGCGAAGCTGACGATTACGGAGCTGAACGGAACCGGGAACTTCCTCCTGAACACCTCGCTGGCTGATAAAGCCGGCAACTTCGTCACTATAGAACAGGGCTCAGGCCAGTTCGGTCTTGCCGTTAATGATTCCGGTAAGGAAATATCGAACCACGATGACCTGACGCTGAATCTGATTCATGAGAAGGGCGGTGACATTGACTTTGAAATGGTCACGGCGTCCGGCCGTAGCACCCGATTCGTGGATGGCGGCACGTACATGTACACCCTGTACAGCCAGCAGGATAAGGACGGCCTCACCGGGGGTAACGTCTGGTATCTCGGTGCCATGGATGACGGTGGCGAGAACCCTGGCGGTGAGAACCCGGGCGGCGAGAACCCTGGCGGTGAGAACCCGGGCGGTGAGAACCCGGGCGGTGAGAACCCTGGCGGTGAGAATCCGGGTGGCGAGAACCCTGGCGGTGAGAATCCGGGGGGTGAGAACCCGGGCGGTGAGAACCCAGGCGGTGAGAACCCTGGCGGCGGTGATAACGGCAATGCAGGCGGTAACGGGAACGGCGGGAAGAAGCCAATGACCACGCCTGCAACCGATGCCATTCTGGCCATGTCCAATGCCGGTCTGAACGTCGTCCATTCCGAGCTGGATGGCCTGCGCACGTATCGCGCGAGTCTGGATAAAACCGGACCAGAAAGCAACGTATGGGGACACTACCTCGGCAGTAAAAGTGACATTGATACAAGCAATGGCGCAGCCTATAAGCTGAGCCAGAACGGACTTGAGATCGGTGCTGATACCCGTACTGACTTTGACCGAGGCAGCCTCGTCACTGGCACATTCATGTCCTTTAGCGATAACAAAGTGAAGCATGCCCGCGGCGGCACAAGCAAAATCGACAGCTACGGCCTCGGCCTGTATGCCACCTGGTACGACGCAAGTGGATTCTACGCTGACGGCGTGGTGAAAGGTAACCGTCTCAACAACAAACTGAGAGCGGTTATGACCAACGGGGGGAGAACCGGCGGTGACTGGAAGCAGTATGCGCTCAGCACAGCCGTTGAAGGTGGTTATCAGTTCGATCTCAAAAACGATGTAAGCATCACGCCTTATGCGCGCCTGGCCTTTGTTCAGATGACCAGTGAGGAGGTGAAACTCAGCAACGGCATGAAAGGCAACACGGGCACTCCACGTTCTGTTACGGGTGAATCCGGTGCGAAGCTTTCCGGTAAGTTCAGTCTGGGTTCGACTGAATTGAAACCTTATCTGTCAGCTGCGGTGGTGCAGGAGTTTGCTAACTCAAACGAAGTCACGATCAATGAGCGCAATCGCTTTGATAACAACGTCAAAGGCACATCAGGTAAATACGGTCTGGGTGCATCGGTCAACGTTGGTAAAGACGTAACCTTGTACGGTGAGGCTAATTATCGTCAGGGCAGCCAAATCGAAACACCGATCCAGGGTGTGGCAGGTATCCGTATCGGGTTCTGATGTTCCACAGGGGCCTTAGGGCCCCTTTTCACTGTGTTCTGAAATGTTCTGGTTATGTTTATGCCTCACATGATTTTGACGAAAGATGTTTTTTTGAATAAAGCGCTGTCTGTCATCCTTCAGCAAGCGTCCCCCGGCAGAAAGGTTTGCGTCGTAGATATTGAATCATTCAGAAGCCTGGGCGCCATTTTCAACCTACTGAAAAGAAAGAAACTCACTGAAAAGCATGAAATGATCTTCATCGGTGGCAAGGATGTCAGTTCAAGAGTTCTCGAACCGCTTGTGACAATCTACAGGAAATCATGCTTTATGGAGTTTCGAAAGCAGCTTACGGGCGGTCGGACGTATTCATCAGAATATGCGTTGAACCACATCGCGCGCTGCAGAAGTCTGAGCATGCTTTCAGAACAAGAGAAAAAGACACTTTTCGCCCTTCTGGATACTGATGACACGGTGGCTGCTGCAAGAAAAATTTACCTGTCCCCCAAAACTGTCTATACCTACACCAATAATATTGGGCAAAAACTTAACCTGAATTCGATACTTCAGGTCAGGCAATTTATTCATTCTGAATTCGAATAGCCGTTGCGAAAACCGGGCTCTGGGCCCGGTTGTGTTATTTGCTACGGTGACTTTATGTACTGAATCCGCAATTCTCCAGCATCGGTTCAAACTTCGGAACGTGCCCGCGCCAGGTGTAATACAAAGCCGCCCCGTTCGACAAACCCCAGCCAACCATCATCCCTAGCATCTTCGTCCACAGACAGGAGTCAGTCCCTGCCGCGCAGCTCCCGCCCCAAATATGGGCGAATAGCTGCTCCGCTAATGCGGCGCATTTCATAAAGAGGGGCTGGTTTTAGCCAGACGTTTCATCATTCCGTCGTAAAGCTAAGCTGCTCGCTGCCCATAAAATGGGACATGCGCCGATTAAGGCTGTACGCCAGCTCGCCCAGGACGCGAGAATGGACATAGTCACGACGCAATGACAGGCAAGGTCGATTGTACGAATACCACAGAATAGAAATTTGTACCCGTTATGACACCCTGCTCTCTGTTTTGCTGAAATTAACGATCTACCTTGAGTTGTGTGAAAAACACTCAGGAGGGACACATGTACAACTCAATTTTGGTTCCCATTGACATTTCCGAGGATAGCCTGACGCACATGGTTATCCCGTTCGTTCAGGCACACACCGCACTTAACACGGCCAAGGTTCACTTTCTTACCGTTATTCCTTCGCTTCCCTATTATTCATCGTTAGGTTTGGCCTAC
>NZ_KV787840.1:22445-108123 GCF_001807145.1 Enterobacter sp. HMSC16D10 | reverse complement strand
CCCCGTACCGAAAGGTGCGGGGTTTTTTGCTTTTGTTTTTCTTCCTCTCCCTCTCCCTGAAACTTTCTCACCTTCGCCTTGCAGACTCGACATTCCGATCATTTCTGGGTATCGTTAGCTGTCTGGATGTCTAAACGTTTATACGTATGCTGTGAGGATATAAAGCTATGCCGATTCGGGTGCAGGACGAGCTACCAGCCGTCAATTTCTTGCGTGAAGAAAATGTCTTTGTGATGACGACTTCACGTGCGACAGGTCAGGAAATTCGCCCGCTGAAGGTGCTTATTCTCAATCTGATGCCGAAGAAGATCGAAACAGAAAATCAGTTCCTGCGTCTGCTGTCGAACTCCCCGCTGCAGGTTGATATTCAGCTGCTGCGGATCGATGCCCGTGAGTCTCGCAACACGCCTTCTGAGCACCTGAACAACTTCTACTGCAACTTTGATGACATTCAGGGTGAAAATTTTGATGGATTGATTGTGACCGGCGCCCCGCTCGGCCTGGTGGAATTTAACGATGTCGCTTACTGGCCGCAGATCAAACAGGTGCTGGAATGGGCAAAAGATCACGTCACGTCCACGCTGTTTGTCTGTTGGGCGGTACAAGCCGCACTGAATATTTTGTATGGCATCCCCAAGCAAACCCGCACTGAAAAGCTCTCCGGCGTATACGAACACCATATTCTCCATCCCCATGCGTTGCTGACGCGCGGGTTTGATGATTCTTTCCTGGCCCCGCATTCTCGCTACGCTGACTTCCCGGCCCAGCTGATTCGTGATTACACCGATCTGGAGATCCTGGCCGAAACGGAAGATGGGGACGCTTACCTGTTTGCCAGTAAAGATAAGCGCATTGCATTCGTAACCGGGCATCCTGAGTACGATCCGCACACCCTGGCGTCAGAGTATTTCCGTGATGTCGAAGCGGGTCTGAACCCGGATGTCCCGTACAACTATTTCCCGAAAGACGATCCGCAAAACAAACCGAGAGCGACCTGGCGCAGCCACGGGAATTTGCTTTTTACTAACTGGCTCAACTATTACGTCTACCAGATAACACCATACGATCTGCGTCACATGAACCCGACGCTGGAGTAATCGTCTGCACTAAACGATCCTAAAGCGTTTCAGCTATTCAAATCAGGCACCTTCGGGTGCCTTTTTTATTTCCGAAATGCCACTCACCGTTCGATCCAACTTTAATCTCAATGAAATCAATCAATTAATCATAATTAATAATTAAAATGGAAATTGTTTTTGATTTTAGAAAAAATAGAGATAGTCTTAATTCTGCTGAGCGAAAACTACCCAACGATCTTTCGTTCGCGTCGGGAGCGTGATTTTGGATCTTTGATGAGGAGCAGAGTAATGACTCAACAGGCAACGACGGTCGATGAACTGGCCTTTACCCAGCCGTATGGCGAGCAAGAACAGCAAGTATTAACGGCAGAAGCGGTAGAATTTCTGACTGAACTGGTGACCCGCTTTACGCCGCAGCGCAATAAGCTGCTGGCGGCACGTATTCATCAGCAGCAGGAAATTGATAACGGCAAGTTGCCTGGTTTTATTTCGGAAACTGCTTCCATTCGTCGTAGCGAGTGGAAAATCCGCGGCATCCCTGAAGATTTACAGGATCGTCGCGTTGAGATCACCGGTCCGGTAGAACGCAAAATGGTGATCAACGCCATGAACGCGAACGTTAGAGTCTTTATGGCCGATTTTGAAGACTCGCTGGCACCGGACTGGCGTAAGGTCATCGACGGGCAGATCAACCTGCGCGACGCCGTAAACGGCACCATCAGCTATACCAATGAAGCCGGCAAAATATACCAGCTCAAACCGAACCCGGCGGTGCTGATCTGTCGCGTGCGCGGCCTGCACCTGCCCGAAAAACATGTCACCTGGCGTGGAGAAGCCATTCCAGGAAGCCTGTTTGATTTTGCACTCTATTTCTTCCACAACTACAAAGCCCTGCTGGCGAAAGGCAGCGGCCCGTATTTCTATCTGCCTAAAACGCAGGCCTGGCAGGAAGCAGCCTGGTGGAGCGAGGTCTTCAGCTATGCGGAAGATCGTTTCAACCTGCCGCGCGGCACCATCAAAGCCACCCTGCTGATTGAAACGCTGCCCGCCGTATTCCAGATGCATGAAATCCTGCATGCGCTGCGCGACCACATTGTCGGTCTGAACTGTGGACGCTGGGACTATATTTTCAGCTATATCAAAACCCTGAAAAATTATCCCGATCGCGTGCTCCCCGATCGTCAGGTTGTCACCATGGACAAACCGTTCCTGAGCGCCTATTCGCGTCTGCTGATCAAAACCTGCCACAAGCGCGGTGCCTTTGCGATGGGCGGCATGGCAGCCTTTATCCCGAGCAAAGACGCAGAGCGCAACAATCAGGTGCTCAACAAGGTGAAAGCCGACAAAGAGCTTGAAGCACGTAACGGCCACGACGGGACGTGGATCGCCCATCCGGGTTTGGCCGATACGGCGATGGAGGTCTTTAACCGCGTGCTCGGCGACAACAAAAACCAGCTGTTTGTCACCCGTGAAGACGATGCACCAATCGCAGAAGAACAGCTGCTGGCGCCGTGCGCGGGTGAACGTACGGAAGAGGGCATGCGTGCCAACATTCGCGTCGCGGTGCAGTACATCGAAGCGTGGATCTCCGGCAACGGCTGCGTGCCGATCTACGGCCTGATGGAAGATGCTGCGACGGCGGAGATCTCACGTACCTCTATTTGGCAGTGGATCCACCATCAAAAAACGCTTAGCAACGGCAAACCGGTGACCAAGACCCTGTTCCGCCAGATGCTGGCCGAAGAGATGCGGGTGATCCAGGACGAGCTGGGCGAACACCGCTTCAGTAGCGGGCGTTTTGACGACGCTGCGCGCCTGATGGAGCAAATCACCACATCAGATGACTTAATCGACTTCCTGACCCTGCCGGGCTACCGCTTCCTGGCGTAACTCACCACATAACAATATGGAGCATCTGCACATGAAAACCCGTACCCAACAAATCGAAGAATTAAAGAAAGAGTGGACACAACCTCGCTGGGAAGGCATCCGCCGCCCGTACAGCGCGGAAGACGTGGTGAAATTACGCGGCTCGGTCAATCCGGAATGTACGCTGGCGCAAAATGGCGCGGCGAAAATGTGGAAGCTGCTGCACGGTGGCTCTAAAAAGGGCTACATCAACAGCCTCGGTGCGCTGACCGGCGGTCAGGCACTGCAGCAGGCGAAGGCCGGTATTGAGGCGATTTACCTCTCCGGCTGGCAGGTCGCGGCGGACGCCAACCTGGCCTCCAGCATGTACCCGGATCAGTCGCTCTATCCGGCTAACTCCGTGCCGTCGGTTGTGGATCGGATCAACAACACCTTCCGCCGTGCGGATCAGATCCAGTGGGCGGCGGGCATCGAACCCAACGATCCGCGCTTTATTGACTACTTCCTGCCGATCGTCGCGGATGCGGAAGCGGGCTTCGGCGGCGTGCTGAACGCCTTTGAGCTGATGAAATCGATGATTGAGGCCGGTGCAGCGGCCGTTCACTTCGAAGATCAGCTGGCGTCAGTGAAGAAGTGCGGACATATGGGCGGTAAGGTGCTGGTTCCTACACAGGAAGCGGTGCAGAAGCTGGTTGCCGCGCGTCTGGCTGCTGACGTACTCGGCGTGCCAACGCTGGTCATTGCCCGTACCGATGCGGACGCGGCTGACCTGATCACCTCTGACTGCGATCCGTACGACAGCGAGTTCATCACCGGCGAGCGCACCAGCGAAGGGTTCTATCGTACCCATGCGGGTATTGAGCAGGCGATCAGCCGCGGTCTGGCGTACGCGCCGTACGCGGACCTGGTCTGGTGTGAAACCTCCACGCCGGATCTGGCGCTGGCAAAACGCTTTGCCGACGCCATTCATGCGAAGTACCCGGGCAAACTGCTGGCCTACAACTGCTCGCCGTCCTTTAACTGGCAGAAAAAGCTGGATGACAAAACCATCGCCAGCTTCCAGCAGCAGCTGTCCGACATGGGCTACAAATACCAGTTCATTACGCTGGCAGGCATCCACAGCATGTGGTTCAACATGTTCGACCTGGCGCACGCCTATGCGCAGGGTGAGGGCATGAAGCACTACGTTGAGAAGGTGCAGCAGCCGGAATTTGCGGCAGGCAAAGACGGTTACACCTTCGTGTCTCACCAGCAGGAGGTGGGCACCGGCTACTTTGATAATGTGACCACGATTATTCAGGGCGGCACCTCCTCCGTCACCGCCTTAACGGGTTCAACGGAAGAAGCACAGTTCTAATCTTTTCCCCCTCTCCCCCCTGGGGAGAGGGTTGGTGGTGAGGGGGAATATATGTCGCGTGGCCTGGAATTACTGATTGCCCAAACTATTTTGCAGGGCTTCGATGCCCAGTATGGTCGTTTTCTGGAAGTAACCTCCGGCGCCCAGCAGCGCTTCGAACACGCAGACTGGCATGCGGTTCAGCAGGCCATGAAGCAGCGTATCCATCTTTATGACCACCACGTGGGTCTGGTGGTGGAGCAGCTGCGCTGTATTACCGACGGTAAAAGTCCGGACGCGGAATTTTTACTGCGCGTAAAAGAGCATTACACCCATCTGTTACCCGACTACCCGCGCTTCGAGATTGCGGAGAGCTTTTTCAACTCCGTCTATTGCCGGTTATTTGACCACCGCTCATTATCTCCTGAGCGGTTATTTATCTTCAGCTCCCAGCCTGAACGGCGCTTTCGTACCATTCCGCGTCCGCTGGCGAAAGATTTCTTCCCCGATCGCGGATGGGAAAAGCTCCTGCACCGCGTGCTGACAGATCTGCCGCTGCGCCTGCCCTGGGAGAATAAAGCCCGGGATATCGGGTATATCCACGCCCATCTCAAAGAAGCATTCGGCGCGGAGGTGCTCAGCCACAGCCATTTGCAGGTGGCCAACGAGCTTTTCTACCGCAATAAAGCCGCCTGGCTGGTGGGCAAACTGGTTACGCCGACGGCCATTGTGCCGTTTCTGCTGCCCATTCACCGCACCGACGGCGGGGAACTGTTTGTCGATACCTGCCTGACCACCAGCGCCGAGGCCAGCATCGTGTTTGGCTTCGCCCGCTCCTATTTTATGGTCTATGCACCGTTACCTGCCGCGCTGGTGGAATGGCTGCGCGAGATCCTGCCGGGCAAAACCACCGCCGAGCTGTATATGGCTATTGGCTGCCAGAAGCACGCTAAAACGGAAAGCTACCGGGAATACCTGCGCTATGTCACCACGGCCGATGAGCAGTTTATCGAAGCGCCCGGCATTCGCGGCATGGTGATGCTGGTTTTTACGCTGCCGGGCTTCGACCGGGTCTTTAAGGTGATTAAGGACAGATTCGCGCCGCAGAAAGAGATGACCGCCGCGCACGTCCGCGCCTGCTACCAGCTGGTTAAGGAGCACGACCGCGTTGGGCGCATGGCGGATACCCAGGAGTTCGAAAATTTTGTGCTGGATAAGCAGCAGATCGATCCGGCGCTCATGGCGCTTTTACTGCAGGAAGCACCCGCCAAAATCACCGATCTTGGCGATAAAATCGCGATCAGCCATCTCTACATTGAACGTCGCATGGTGCCGCTGAATATCTGGCTGGAGCAGTCCGACGGTCAGGCTTTAAGAGATGCGATTGAAGAGTACGGCAACGCGATTCGCCAGCTTGCCGCCGCCAATATCTTCCCGGGCGATATGCTGTTCAAAAACTTCGGCGTCACCCGTCACGGACGGGTAGTGTTCTACGATTACGACGAAATTTGCTACATGACCGAGGTGAACTTCCGCGACATCCCACCGCCCCGCTACCCGGAAGATGAGCTTTCCAGCGAGCCGTGGTACAGCGTTTCGCCGGGCGATGTGTTTCCCGAAGAGTTTCGACACTGGCTCTGCGCCGATCCGCGCATCGGGCCGCTATTCGAAGAGATGCATGCCGATCTGTTTCGCGCCAGCTACTGGCGGGGACTGCAAACGCGGATCAAAAACGGGCACGTGGAAGATGTGTACGCTTACCGCCGTAAGCAGCGGTTTTGCATCCGGTTTTCAGAGGGCATCTTGTAGGCCGGGTAAGGCGAAGCCGCCACCCGGCAATGCATGCTTAACGAATCCCACCGTACGCCAGCGTGACCTCTTTCGCCGCCTTAATCACCAGCGCACCCAACTCAGTGACCCGATCGTCGGTCATACGCGAAATCGGCCCGGAGATAGAGATGGCGGCAAACGGCTCGCGGTGCTCGTCAAAAATGCAGGCTGCGATACAGCGCAGGCCGAGGGCGTGCTCCTCGTCGTCAAACGAATAGCCGCGCTTGCGGGTCAGGGCCAGGTCTTCTTTCAGATGCACCGGCGAAACCAGCGTGGCGTGGGTATAGGCATGCAGTCCTTTACGGTGCAGCAGCCCCGTCACCTGCTCCTCGGTCAGCTGCGAGAGGAACGCTTTACCCGCCCCTGAGGCATGCATCGGCAGCTTGCCGCCAATCGGCGCGGACATGCGCATCAGCTGCGTGCATTGCACCTGGTCGATGATAATCGCCTGATGGTCGCTCTGGTCGAGCACGGCCAGATTCACGGTCTCGCCCGACTCTTCCATCAATTTGCGCAGAATCGGGTGCACAATCGCCAGCAGGTTACGGCTCTGCAGGAAGCTGCTGCCCACGATAAACGCATGCGCGCCCACCGCCCAGTGCCCCAGCTCGCCTACCTGGCGGACAAAGCCCAGCTGCTGCATGGTGGTCAGCAGGCGGTGCGTCGTGGAGTTCGGCAGGCCAGCCTGCTGGGCCAGCTCCGTCAGGGCCACGCTGCTGTGCGACTCGGCTATCCACTCCAGCAGCTTCAGACCGCGCGTGAGCGATTGAACCTGTCCACCCTGTTGTGCGGCAGCGGTGGTGGCAGCAGGTTTTCTGCCGCGTTTAGCGGGAACGGTCGCGACCATGACGATCTCCTTTTTCTGTATCGTGGAAATCATTTTCGTTTTATTTGGTGAATTTGCAACCGTTATCCTGACTGATCGGAGGAGTGATAGTGAACATGTCTCATGTTACCGCTGAGCGACTTTTCCACCCTGCGAGATTGTGCCAGTATGGAACGCAGCCTTTTGGCCTTGTTGAGCGTTGTCGGGAGCAAGTGTGAGCAGCAAAGTAGAGCAACTGCGTGCGCAGTTAAATGAACGAATTCTGGTGCTGGACGGCGGCATGGGCACCATGATCCAGGGCTATCGTCTGAGTGAAGGCGATTTCCGCGGCGAACGCTTCGCCGACTGGCCCTGCGACCTGAAAGGGAACAACGACCTGCTGGTGCTCAGCAAGCCGTCCGTGATCAAGGATATCCACAACGCCTACTTCGAAGCGGGTGCGGATATCGTTGAAACCAACACTTTTAACTCGACAACCATCGCCATGGCGGATTACCAGATGGAATCCCTGTCGGCGGAGATCAACTTTGAAGCCGCAAAGCTTGCGCGCGCCTGCGCCGACGAGTGGACGGCCCGCACGCCGGACAAGCCGCGCTACGTTGCCGGGGTGCTTGGCCCAACCAACCGCACTGCGTCGATTTCACCGGACGTCAACGACCCGGCGTTTCGTAATATCACCTTTGACCAGCTGGTTGTTGCCTACCGTGAATCGACCAGAGCGCTGGTGGAAGGCGGTTCCGATCTGATCCTGATTGAAACGGTATTCGACACTCTCAACGCCAAGGCCGCGATTTACGCGGTGAAAGAGGAGTTCGAGGCGCTGGGCGTTGACCTGCCGATCATGATTTCCGGCACCATCACCGATGCCTCCGGCCGTACCCTGTCCGGCCAGACCACCGAAGCGTTTTATAACTCCCTGCGCCACGCCGACGCGCTCTCCTTCGGCCTGAACTGCGCGCTGGGCCCGGACGAGCTGCGCCAGTACGTGCAGGAGCTGTCGCGCATTGCGGAATGCTACGTTACCGCGCACCCGAACGCCGGTCTGCCGAACGCCTTCGGTGAATACGATCTGGATGCCGACACCATGGCGGCACAAATCCGCGAGTGGGCCGAGTCTGGATTTCTGAACATCGTCGGCGGCTGCTGCGGCACCACGCCGGAGCACATCGCCGCCATGAGCAATGCCGTGGCCGGACTGCCGCCGCGCAAGCTGCCCGAGCTGCCGGTTGCCTGTCGCCTCTCCGGCCTTGAGCCGTTAACCATCGGCGAAGACAGCCTGTTTGTGAACGTGGGTGAGCGTACAAACGTCACCGGCTCCGCGAAGTTCAAGCGTCTGATCAAA
This sequence comes from Enterobacter sp. HMSC16D10, assembly GCF_001807145.1. Taxonomy (NCBI): domain Bacteria; kingdom Pseudomonadati; phylum Pseudomonadota; class Gammaproteobacteria; order Enterobacterales; family Enterobacteriaceae; genus Enterobacter; species Enterobacter sp. HMSC16D10. The sequence goes on along the minus strand of NZ_KV787840.1, from coordinate 99,841 downwards.
GAAGAGAAGTACAGCGAAGCGCTGGACGTTGCCCGCCAGCAGGTGGAAAGCGGCGCGCAGATTATCGATATTAACATGGATGAGGGTATGCTCGACGCCGAAGCGGCGATGGTGCGTTTCCTCAACCTGATTGCCGGTGAGCCGGACATCGCTCGCGTGCCGATCATGATCGACTCCTCCAAATGGGAGGTGATCGAGAAGGGGCTGAAGTGCATTCAGGGTAAAGGCATCGTCAACTCTATCTCGATGAAAGAGGGCGTGGATGTTTTCATCCACCACGCGAAGCAGGTCCGCCGCTACGGTGCTGCGGTGGTGGTGATGGCTTTTGATGAAGTGGGCCAGGCCGACACCCGCGCGCGTAAAATTGAGATTTGCCGCCGCGCGTACAAAATACTGACCGAAGAGGTAGGCTTCCCGCCGGAAGACATCATCTTTGACCCGAACATCTTCGCCGTGGCGACCGGCATCGAAGAGCACAACAACTACGCCCAGGACTTTATCGGCGCGTGCGAGGACATCAAGCGCGAGCTGCCGCATGCCCTCATCTCCGGCGGCGTGTCGAACGTCTCGTTCTCGTTCCGCGGCAACGACCCGGTGCGTGAAGCGATTCACGCCGTGTTCCTCTACTACGCTATCCGCAACGGGATGGACATGGGGATCGTTAACGCCGGCCAGCTGGCGATTTACGACGACCTGCCCGCCGAGCTGCGCGACGCGGTGGAAGACGTGATCCTCAACCGCCGCGACGACGCCACGGAGCGGCTGCTTGACCTGGCAGAAAAATACCGCGGCAGCAAGTCGGATGACGCAGCCAACGTTCAGCAGGCCGAGTGGCGCGCCTGGGACGTGAAAAAACGTCTGGAATATTCGCTGGTAAAAGGCATCACCGAGTTTATCGAGCAGGACACCGAAGAGGCGCGCCAGCAGTCAGCCCGCCCGATTGAAGTGATCGAAGGGCCGCTGATGGACGGCATGAACGTGGTGGGCGATCTGTTCGGCGAGGGCAAAATGTTCCTGCCGCAGGTGGTGAAATCCGCGCGCGTGATGAAGCAGGCCGTGGCGTACCTGGAGCCGTTTATCGAAGCCAGCAAAGAGAAAGGCTCCAGCAACGGCAAAATGGTCATCGCCACCGTGAAGGGCGACGTGCACGACATCGGCAAGAACATCGTCGGCGTGGTGCTGCAGTGCAATAACTACGAGATTATCGACCTTGGCGTGATGGTCCCGGCGGATAAAATCCTCAAGACCGCGCGCGAAGTGAATGCCGACCTGATTGGCCTCTCCGGGCTGATCACCCCGTCGCTGGACGAGATGGTTAACGTGGCGAAGGAGATGGAGCGTCAGGGCTTCACCATTCCGCTGCTGATTGGCGGCGCGACCACCTCCAAGGCGCACACGGCGGTGAAAATCGAGCAGAACTACAGCGGGCCGACGGTCTACGTGCAGAACGCCTCGCGCACGGTGGGCGTGGTCTCCGCGCTGCTCTCTGACACCCAGCGCGACGAGTTTGTTGAGCGCACCCGCAAAGAGTACGAAACCGTTCGCATCCAGCACGGGCGCAAGAAACCGCGCACCCCGCCAGTTTCACTCCAGGCGGCGCGCGATAACGATCTGGCGTTTGACTGGTCGAGCTATACGCCGCCGGTCGCGCATCGCCTGGGCGTTCAGGAGGTCAGTGCCAGCATCGAAACGCTGCGTAACTACATCGACTGGACGCCGTTCTTTATGACCTGGTCGCTCGCGGGCAAATATCCGCGCATCCTGGAAGATGAGGTGGTGGGCGAGGAGGCGAAACGCCTGTTTAACGATGCCAACGACATGCTCGACAGGCTAAACGCGGAGAAAACCCTCAACCCACGCGGCGTGGTGGGGCTGTTCCCGGCCAACCGCGTGGGCGACGACATCGAAATTTACCGCGATGAAACCCGCACTCACGTGCTGGCGGTCAGCCGCCATCTGCGCCAGCAAACCGAGAAAGTGGGCTTTGCCAACTACTGCCTGGCCGATTTTGTCGCGCCGAAGCTGAGCGGTAAAGCCGACTATATTGGCGCCTTTGCGGTAACCGGCGGTCTGGAAGAAGATGCGCTGGCGGACGCGTTCGAAGCGCAGCACGATGATTACAATAAAATCATGGTGAAAGCGATCGCCGACCGCCTGGCGGAAGCCTTCGCCGAGTACCTGCACGAGCGCGTGCGTAAGGTGCACTGGGGCTACGCGGCGAACGAAAACCTCAGCAACGAGGAGCTGATCCGCGAAAACTACCAGGGGATTCGTCCGGCGCCGGGCTACCCGGCCTGTCCGGAACACACCGAAAAGGGCACGATCTGGCAACTGCTGGACGTCGAAGCCCATACCGGGATGAAGCTCACCGAGTCGTACGCCATGTGGCCGGGCGCATCCGTCTCCGGCTGGTACTTCAGCCACCCGGACAGCAAGTACTTCGCCGTGGCGCAGCTTCAGCGCGATCAGATTGAAGATTACGCCCTGCGCAAAGGCATGAGCGTGTCAGAAGTAGAGCGCTGGCTGGCACCGAACTTAGGCTACGACGCAGACTAACGTCACTTTTCCTTACAACAAACAGGGCACCTCAAGGGTGCCTTGTCTCTTTCTTACGCTTAACCCCTTATACTGAAATCAGGTTCTATCCCTGGCACCCGGTGGCGGTGCGCTTACCGGGCCTGTGCGTAGGTCGGATAAGGCGTCGCCGTCATCCGACATGGCAACGCGCAGGGAACCTCAGGAAAACCGATAAAGATAAGGAGGAAAACCATCCGTGCTGACCCTGTTACATCTGCTCTCTGCAGTCGCACTGCTCGTATGGGGCACCCATATCGTCCGTACCGGCGTGATGCGCGTATTTGGTGCCCGTTTACGTACCGTTCTCAGCAGCAGCGTTGAGAAGAAGCCGCTCGCCTTCTGCGCAGGCATTGGCGTAACGGCACTCGTTCAGAGCAGCAACGCCACAACCCTGCTTGTCACCTCTTTTGTGGCGCAGGATCTGGTGGCGCTGGCCCCGGCGCTGGTGATTGTGCTGGGGGCTGATGTGGGTACCGCGCTGATGGCGCGTATCCTGACCTTCGATCTCTCCTGGCTGTCGCCGCTGCTGATTTTTGTCGGCGTTATCTTCTTCCTCGGCCGCAAACAGACGCGGGCTGGGCAGCTTGGTCGCGTGGGGATTGGCCTGGGGCTGATTCTGCTGGCGCTGGAGCTGATTGTGCAGGCGGTCACCCCGATTACCGAGGCCAACGGCGTGCAGGTCATCTTCGCCTCCCTGACCGGGGACATCATGCTGGACGCGCTGATTGGCGCGGTGTTTGCCATCGTCAGCTACTCCAGCCTGGCCGCCGTGCTGCTGACGGCCACGCTCACCGCCGCCGGGGCGATCTCCTTCCCGGTCGCGCTGTGCCTGGTGATCGGTGCCAACCTCGGCTCTGGCCTGCTGGCGATGCTCAATAACAGCGCCGCCAACGCCGCCGCCCGCCGCGTGGCGCTCGGTAGCCTGCTGTTTAAGCTGGTGGGCAGCCTGATTATTCTGCCCTTTATCCATCCGCTGGCGAACCTGATGGATAACCTCCCGCTGCCGAAGGCGGAGCTGGTGATCTACTTCCACGTGTTCTACAACCTGGTGCGCTGCCTGGCGATGGTCCCTTTTGCCGGGTCGATGGCCCGCTTCTGCGAGCGACTCATTCAGGACGAACCGGAGCTGGACGCCCGCCTGAAGCCAAAGCATCTGGATACCTCCGCGCTGGACACCCCGGCGCTGGCGCTGGCGAATGCCGCGCGCGAGACGCTGCGCATGGGCGACGCCATGGAAACCATGCTCGAAGGGCTGCAAAAGGTGATGCACGGCGAGCCGCGAGAGGAGAAAGAGCTGCGCAGACTGGCGGACGATATCAACGTGCTCTATACCGCCATTAAGCTTTACCTGGCCCGCATGCCGCAGGACGAGCTGGCGGAGGAGGAGTCCCGCCGCTGGGCGGAAATCATTGAGATGTCGCTCAACCTTGAGCAGGCCTCCGATATCGTTGAGCGCATGGGCAGCGAGATAGCCGATAAGTCGCTGGCCGCACGCCGGGCGTTCTCCGTTGAAGGCTTAAAAGAGCTTGAAGCGCTGCACGAACAGCTGGTCAGCAACCTCAAGCTGGCGATGCTGGTCTTCTTCTCCAGCGACGTACCGAGCGCTCGCCGCCTGCGCCGCAACAAGCATCGCTTCCGCATTCTTAACCGCCGCTACTCGCACGCCCACGTTGAGCGCCTGCATCAGCAGAACGTGCAGAGTATCGAGACCAGCTCACTCCACCTGGGGCTGCTGGGCGATATGAAGCGCCTCAATTCGTTGTTCTGTGCGGTGGCGTACAGCGTGATGGAACAGCCGGATGAAGATGACCAGCGGGATGAGTATTAATCCCCGGCGTGTTTGAGTGTTAGCCCAAAACCCAATGCTTTCATGACCGCGAGCGTGGTTTTGAGCGTTGGGTTTCCTTTATCACTGAATGACCGATAAAGCTGCTCACGTGATAAACCGGTTTGCTGTGAAATGTTCGACATGCCTTTGGCTCGCGCGACAACACCAAGGGCTTTAGCGATATATGTCGAGTCGCCTGTTTCTAGTGCATCAGCGATAAACACGGCGATTTCCTCGTCATCCACCAACGCGTTGGCGGGATCGTAAGGTGTTAATTTATGCATGCTCATTCACTCCTGCCATTGGGATACATTGCTCAGCATTTTTGCCATCAGTATGTCTCTGGCCTGGCTGCTTTTGTCACCACCACATAACAGCACGATGATGTAATTGCCCTGGTCTTTAAAATAGATCCTGTAGCCCGGACCAAAGTGGATCCTTAGCTCACTTATACCTTCTCCCACGGGTTTAACGTCGCCCGCTAAGCCATTTGCCAACCGAAAGAGGCGGGAAGCGATAATGGTCTTCGCTCGTCGATCTTTTAAGTTTTGCTCCCAGCGTCGGAAGGATTCTGTCTGAACAATCTCCTTCATATTACTCCTTGTGATTTATAAACTACAAACACTTCTCCATGGAGAGTAAAACTAAAAGGCTTGAACACATGGGTAAATGACAGGATGCAAAATCCTGAAAGCGTCTCGCAAACTAAAAAACCCGTCTCAGTTACCGTCGGCTAATCTTTTTTTCCAGTCCATACCTAAGGTATATTTCGCCCTTCACAGGAGAAACTATGCTGCCAACTCAATCAACCCGATTAAACAAATACATTAGCGAGAGCGGGATCTGCTCACGTCGCGAGGCGGACCGTTACATTGAACAAGGTAATGTGTTCCTCAACGGCAAGCGCGCCACGATTGGTGACCAGGTGATGCCTGGCGACGTGGTTAAAGTGAATGGTCAGCTCATCGAACCGCGTGATGCCGAAGACCTGGTGTTTATCGCGTTGAACAAACCGGTTGGGATTGTCAGCACCACGGAAGACGGTGAGCGGGACAACATCGTTGATTTCGTGAACCACAGCAGCCGTATCTTCCCGATTGGCCGTCTGGATAAAGACTCTCAGGGGCTGATTTTCCTCACCAACCACGGCGATCTGGTCAACAAGATCCTGCGTGCCGGTAACGATCACGAAAAAGAGTACATTGTGACGGTGAATAAGCCGGTCACGGACGACTTTATTCGCGGCATGGGCGCCGGTGTGCCGATCCTCGGTACCGTCACGAAAAAGTGTAAGGTGAAGAAAGAAGCGCCGTTCGCGTTCCGCATTACCCTGGTGCAGGGCTTAAACCGCCAGATCCGCCGCATGTGCGAGTACTTCGGTTATGAAGTGACGAAGCTGGAGCGCACGCGCATCATGAACGTCAGCCTGTCCGGCATTCCGCTGGGCGAATGGCGCGACTTGACGGATGACGAACTGATCGAGCTGTTCAGGCTTATCGAGAACTCCTCGTCCGAAGCGAAGCCGAAGGCCAAAGCCAAACCGAAAACCCAGGCGATTAAACGTCCGGTCGTGAAGGCGCCGCAGGCGGAAGAGAAAGGACGCGGCAAACCGGGTAACGGGAAGCGATTTACCCAGCCTGGCCGTAAAAAGAAAGGGCGCTAGCTAGCGCCTTCCACGAGTAGAGGTATTGGCCGACCAGGAAAAGGTCGTTTCAGTATCCGGCTTATAAGCCTGCTGCTTTTTCAGCTTGCGGGCTTTTTTCGCCTCGGCGTCACGCTGCGCCATCAGTTTATCGATGTACTCTTTTTTAACCTGATTGGTTTCGGCGTTCGTCAGCGTGCGGCCATGCGCGATGCGGGCGCGGTCGAGAAGCGTTTTCAGTTCGCGCTGCTCGGCTTCCGTCATGTCTTTCTGGGTCAAACGTGGTGTCGCCATTGCTGAAGCCTCATGAGAGAGAGGCTTCAGTGTAAAGCAAGCTGAGTCAATTAACCCTGTTTCACCGCATCTTTTTTCGTTTGTTCCTCAATCGGTTTGCCGGACCAGTAGCCCGCCAGCAGCGAGCCGGAGAGGTTGTGCCAGACAGAGAACAGCGCACCCGGCAGGGCTGCCAGCGGCGAGAAGTAGATTTTGCCGAGCGCCGCCGCCAGGCCGGAGTTCTGCATCCCTACCTCGATTGCCAGCGTGCGGCAGGTCGATTCGTCGAAGCCAAACAGTTTCCCGCCCCAGTAGCCGCCCAGCAGGCCAATGGTGTTATGCAGCACCACCGCAACGATCACCACAAAGCCCACGGAAGCTATGTGCGAGGCGGAACCCGCCACCACGGCGCTGATGATCGCCAGAATACAGACCATCGAAAACGCGGGCAGGTACGGCTCAACGGCCTTCACCACGCGCGGGAACAGGTGGTGAATGACCAGCCCCAGCGCAATCGGGATTACTACAATCTGCAGAATGCTCAGCAGCATCCCCATCACGTCCACCTGAATATGCGCATCCACGTACAGGCGGGTTAACAGCGGCGTGGCAATCACGCCAACCAGCGTGGAGACGGACGAGATAGTGACGGAGAGCGCCACGTCGCCTTTCGCCAGATAGATCATGACGTTGGATGCCGTGCCGCTGGCGACGCTGCCCACCAGCACCATCCCGGCGGAGAGGTCGGGCGGCATCTTAAAGACCATCGCCAGCAGCCACGCTGCAAGCGGCATCACCAGGTAGTGGAGGAATATTCCTGCCGCGACGGGCGCAGGGCGAGACAGCACGCGCTTAAAATCGTCTACTTTCAGATGCACACCCATACCGAACATGATCAGCATCAGCAGCGTGGCGACCCACGGACCAATACCGGTGAACGTGGTGGGCGTGTAATACGCGAGTACGGAGAGCAGCAGCGCCCATAACGGGAACAGCCGCGTAATAGCGGATAACATAATGATTTCCTTGCGATGAATGTTGCGTGTATTTGTTATAAAAAGCCGGGATCGAGCCCGGCTATAGTTATTGTTTATCGCGTAAGGAAGTAATATTCAAATGAATTATGACCGGATGCTTTCCCAGCTCAGACTAAAGCGAGCCAGATATTTGCGCAGTCGGTCGGCGTCGTTAGGATTGGCTTTTTTGAGCCGTGAAACGGCAAACAGCTCACGTCCGGCTTCAGACAACGATGCGCTGCGGCGACAAACCTCCAGCACCGTTTCCAGTTGCCGCTGGTCAAAGAGATCAATTTCCATGTCAGTTGCAGGCTGTGGCACGTCAGTTTGCCAGTCGGTCTGAAGCCGGGAAATCTCCTCCAGCACCAGATCCTGAGTAATACGCCCTCGTTCCGCCAGCGTCGCCATGCGTGCGACGCTGGCGCTCAGTTCGCGAAAGTTGCCCCGCCACAGCGCTCTGCTGGAACAGGCAAAGGCCAGATAGCCTTCGCGTGCCTCTTTATCGAAGCGGATTTGCGTCTGGCTTTCGCGAGAGAAACGTTGAAGTTCGTAGTCGACATTCGGCGTAATGTCCTCTTTCCGTTGGGCAAGGCCGGGTAAGGCAAAGCTCCACATATTAATACGGGCATAGAGATCTTCACGAAAACGTCCTTCTGCCACCCACAGGCGCATATCACGGTGGGTACCGGCGATAAGTTGAAAATCGCTGTGAACTTCTTTATCGGAGCCAAACGGGAAAAAAGTTTTCTCTTCAATGGCTTTGAGCAGCATCGCCTGTTCATCCAGGCCTAGTTCGGCAATCTCGTCGAGGAAAAGGACGCCGCCATCGGCTTCGCGCAGCAGGCCGCTGCGCGCCGACAGTGCGCCGGTAAAGGCTCCTTTCACATGGCCGAACAGCGTGGACATGGCGTTATCACCGCGCAGGGTCGCGCAGTTGACGGAAACCAGTTTGCCGGAAACCTGATGGCGTGACTGCTTAAGCTGATAAATGCGGTTCGCGAGGAACGACTTGCCCGCGCCGGTGGGGCCGGTCAGCAGGATCGGGGCTGTAGAACGTAGCGCCACGCGTTCAATCTTGTCGATCAGACTGTTAAAGGTGGCGTTTCGCGTCTCAATGCCCGCTTTCAGAAATGAGATTGACTGCTGCTGCTCGCGCTGAAAACGGTTGGTAAGGGTCGTGTAGCGGCTTAAATCCAGGTCGATAATTGAGTAAGTTCCGGCTGCAGTCTCCTCAGCAGAGGCTTCTTTTCTGGCAGGGCCAGTCTGCAAAAGGCTGGCGGGAAGATAGCGGGCTTCCGTCAGCAGGAACCAACAGATCTGCGCCACATGCGTGCCGGTGGTGATGTGGACGAAATACTCTTCGCGATCGGTATCAAAAGTGTACTGGGTGGCGAAATCGAGAAACGCGGCATAAACCTCTTCGAAATCCCACGGGTCTTCAATGATTACCGTGCTGGGACGCACCTCGGTGTGGGGGGAAACCAGCACAATATCTTCCGCCAGTTGCTGAGCCATGCCGAGATCTCGCGGTTGATGTAGCAGCTCCAGCCTGTCGACCGGGAAATCCGGCTGTTGGCACAGCCCGACGGTCGGTCGCCATTTGCGAAAGCGATTAGCCCGCTTTCCCCGTTTATCCATCACGGTGCCAAGCACCCCGATCACCACCTTCCGCTTCTTCATGTTTATCCAGAAAGATAATTGTCGATATAGCAGGATAAGAAATGTTGAGCCGAACGGCAATGCATGAAAAACGTGATAAATAAAAAGCATTAATTATCAATAAAATAAAAAAATAAAACGGCGATTTTTATTTTTGGCACGCTTCTGGCAATACAGATAACGTCACGACGTTGAGCACACTGGGGGTTAAGGCCCCGTCGGCGCACCAGGAACGGCAAGGCTGTTTTCCGGGGGCGTTCCGTCAACCAATGACAGACAGAAGGGTTCGATTCCCGATTCATTCTCCCAATGAAAACTGGTTGTAAACATCAAAGTAAAAACGGGGATTGCGCAGTCAGCAATCCCAATGAAGGTCGCCGGTAATGGCGCCGGATCGCAGGCGAAAAGGCATTCCCCTGTGATTTCGTGCCTGCACCCGCGCCTGACTTTAAGGAATATAAAATGGCTAAAAAAATCACGATAAAAAAAGGTCAGTTAGGACTGGTAGCAAAAGCTGGCGATTATTACCGGGTACTGGAGGCGGGTGAACACCGTCTGGGTTGGTTCAATACTGACGACGTGCTGGTGGTGAGCCAGGATGGCAGCGAGGTGCCGGATGCGCTGGCGGATTATCTGCGCCGCTTTCAGCCTGACTGGGTGGTACGTTACTGCCTGGCGGTCGACCTTACTGCGGATGAAATCGGGGTGTTATCGAACAACGGCGTATTGCAGGAAATTGTGCCGCCTTCGACTCGTCGTCTGTACTGGCAGCAGGATGCGGCGTTGACCCTGCGAAGAATTGATACCCGCGACGTGCGGATGCCGGTGGACGTGATGAATGCTGCTCTGCAGCCGCGTCGCAATGGCGCGGTAAAAGGGCGTGACGCGATGCTGGTCGTACAGGTACCTGCCTGGCACGTCGGGGTGGTGAAAATCGACGGAGAAATTCAGGCACTGTTACCGCCGGGACTGACGGCTTACTGGAAAATTAACCATCTGGTTGAGGCAGAGGTCGTGGATACGCGCCTTCAGGTGGTGGAAGTGAGCGGGCAGGAGATCCTGACGAAGGACAAAGTTAACCTGCGCCTGAACCTGGCGGCTAACTGGCGCTACAGCGACGTGCTGCAGGCCTGCGGACAGCTTACGAAACCGCTGGAACATTTGTACCGCGAACTCCAGTTCGCACTGCGTGAGGCGGTCGGCACCCGCACGCTCGATGAGTTACTGGAAGATAAGCAGATCATTGACGAGGTGGTCAGCAAACAGGTGCAAGGCCGCCTGTCATCCTTTGGAATGGAAATTGCGTCGCTTGGGGTAAAAGATATTGTTTTACCTGGTGATATGAAAACGATTTTATCCCGTCTGGTAGAGGCCGAAAAATCGGCCCAGGCGAATGTTATACGCCGACGTGAAGAAACGGCGGCGACACGATCGCTGTTAAACACCGCAAAGGTGATGGAGAACAACCCGGTGGCGCTGCGTTTAAAAGAGCTGGAAACCCTGGAAAGGGTCGCGGAGCGTATCGACAAAATTTCAGTATTTGGTGGCCTGGACCAGGTATTACACGGCCTTGTTAACCTGAAAGGATAACGCAATGCAACAGAATGATTTTGAATTACTGACGGCGTCAAACGGCGCCCCGATCAAAATGTGGACTCACGGCGTTCCCGTAGAGCCAGAGGCACAGGCGCAGTTACTGAATACTGCAAAGATGCCGTTTATTTTCAAACACCTTGCGGTGATGCCCGACGTTCATCTCGGTAAAGGCTCAACCATCGGCAGCGTGATCCCGACCAAAGGGGCAATTATTCCTGCGGCGGTTGGCGTGGATATTGGCTGCGGGATGATTGCCGTTCGCACGTCGCTGGTGGCGGGTGATTTGCCGGATAATCTCAGCGGTTTACGTAGCGCCATTGAACAGGCAGTACCGCATGGGAGAACCAATACGCGTTCTCGACGGGATAAAGGCGCGTGGGAAACGCCACCGAAAGAAGTGGACGATCGCTGGTGGGTGCTGGCCCCACGTTTTAAACAACTCACGGATAAATACCCGCAGTTGCTGAAAACCAACAACTACCAGCATCTGGGCACGCTGGGTACCGGAAACCACTTTATTGAAATTTGCCTCGATGAGCAGCAGCGCGTCTGGGTGATGTTGCACAGCGGCTCGCGCGGCGTAGGAAACGCCATCGGTAATGTGTTTATCGCCCTGGCACAGCAGGATATGCAGCATCACCTGGGACATCTGCCGGATAAAAATCTGGCCTATTTTCAGGAGGGGAGTCGTCACTATGAGGACTACATCGAGGCGGTGGAGTGGGCGCAGGATTATGCCCGCCACAATCGGGAAGTGATGATGTCGCGCGTGCTGGCGGCGCTCTCTCGCGAAGTGACAAAGCCCTTTATTACGCAGCAGGAGGCGGTTAACTGCCATCATAACTATGTGCAGAAAGAGCATCACTTTGGGGAAGAGGTACTGATCACGCGCAAAGGTGCGGTGTCGGCGCAGAAAGGGCAGATGGGGATTATTCCGGGCTCAATGGGCGCAAAGAGCTTCATCGTGCGTGGCCTCGGCAACGAGCAAAGCTTCTGTTCCTGCAGCCACGGCGCCGGGCGAGTAATGAGCCGAACGGCGGCAAAAAAACGCTATACCCTTAGCGACCATATTCAGGCGACCTCTCACGTAGAGTGTCGCAAAGACAATGAGGTGATCGATGAAACGCCGATGGCCTATAAAGACATTGATGCCGTGATGGCCGCGCAATCGTCGCTGGTGGAGATCGTTCACATCCTGCGTCAGGTAGTGTGTGTAAAAGGATAAAAAAATGAGCAACAACGATGTTGATAGCGCGATGCGCGCACGTGTCTGCGCGAAACTTCGCGCTATAGAGCAGCGCTATAACGTGCGCGTGCTCTACGCCTGTGAATCGGGCAGTCGGGGATGGGGATTTGCCTCACCGGATAGCGATTATGATGTGCGGTTTTTGTACGTTCACCGCCCAGAATGGTATTTGCGCGTCGAAGCCCAGCGGGATGTGATCGAGCTGCCGATAGATGACGAACTGGACGTTTGTGGCTGGGAATGGCGCAAGGCACTGGGCCTGCTGAAGGGGGCAAACCCGACGCTTATCGAGTGGCTGGATTCCCCCGTTGTTTATCAGGAGGATGAGACGGTAGTGGCCGAGTTGCGCGCGCTGATACCCGCGTGGTTCTCACCATTGCGCGCCCGCTGGCATTACTACTCGATGGCCCGAAAAAACTTCCGTGGATATTTACAGGGGGAAACGGTTCGGCTGAAAAAGTACTTTTATGTTCTGCGACCTTTGCTGGCGGCGCGGTGGGTAGAAGCGGGGAAAGGCGTTCCACCGATGCGTTTTGCCGAACTGCTTGCCGGGAGCGAACTGTGTGCGCCGTTACGTGCGGAAATCGATGGATTACTGGAAATAAAACAGCGCGCAGGTGAAGCGGAATATGGTCCTAAACGGCCCTTACTCCACGCTTTTTTGCAAAGTGAGCTGGTGAGAGGAGAAGTGCCGCCTGTACTACCCGACAGCAGAGAAGGAAATTTAAAAGATCTGGATTCGCTGCTGATGAGAACAGTAATGAAAAGCTAAAGAATGGCCCGGTAGTGAAAACGCCCGGGCCATTCTTGCGCTTATTCAAACAAATTCTGATGAAGTTTCTGCACCACCTGCTCAGCCTGATCGGCTGGCACCAGGAAGCAGAGGTTATAGCTGGACGCACCGTAGCAAATCATGCGGATGTTGAACGGGTCGAGCACGCCAAACACCTCTTTGCCCACGCCGCAGGCGCGCGACAGCTTGTTGCCAATGATGGCAACCAGCGCCAGGTCTTCTTCGACTTCCACGCGGCACAGCTCGGACAGCTCAATCAGCAGCGACTGCGTCAGCAGGGTATCGCCGGTTGATGTGGAGCCGGTGGTGTCCAGCGTCAGCGCAATGCTCACTTCAGAGGTGGTGATCAGATCCACGGAGATATTGTGGCGTGCCAGAATGCCAAACACTTCCGCCAGGAAACCGCGGGAGTGCAGCATATTGTGGCTGTGGAGCGTCACCAGCGTCTGGCGACGGCGCAGGGCCAGGGCGCGGAACAGCGGCGGGTTTTCCGTTTTCTTGCAGACCAGCGTGCCGCCCGCTTTTGGATCTTTACTCGAGCCGACGAAGACCGGGATATCGCTGCGTACGGCAGGCAGCAGCGTGGCCGGATGCAGCACTTTCGCGCCGAAGGTGGCCATTTCCGCCGCTTCTTCAAACGCGATCACATCAATACGTTTCGCCGCGGAAACAACGCGCGGGTCGGTGGTGTAAATGCCCGGAACGTCAGTCCAGATATCGACGCGCGTAGCATGCAGGGCCTCGCCCAGCAGCGCGGCGGTATAGTCGCTGCCGCCACGGCCAAGCGTGGTCGTGCGGCCTTTCGCTTCACTGCCGATAAAGCCCTGAGTGATCACGATGCCGTCTGCCAGGCGCGGGGCCAGCTGCTGATTGGTCAGCTCGGCCAGCGCTTCAACGTCCGGCTCGGCGCGGCCAAAGCGGTCGCTGGTACGCATGATTTTGCGTACGTCAAACCACTGCGCCTGAACGTTACGCTCGCGCATGATTTCAACAAACAGCAGGGTGGACATCAGCTCACCGTGGCTGACCAGCTCATCGGTCAGGGCGGTGGAGGTGGCCAGAGAGGCCGCTTCTGCCAGCGTGGTGATGTTTTCCAGCAGGCGTTCCACTTCCTCGCGGATAACGTTCGGGTTCTGCAGACGCTCAAGGATGTCGAACTGAATTTTGCGCAGTGCATCCAGCTTCACGAAACGTTCTGTCGCTTCCAGTCCTTCAGACAGAGAAACCAGCAGGTTCGTCACGCCGGCGGATGCAGACAGCACCACCAGGCGGGTATTCGGATCGGCCAGCACCACATCGGCGCTGCGGTTCATGGCATCGTAATCGGCCACACTGGTGCCGCCAAACTTGGCGACCACAAAACTCGTCATAACAACCTCGTGTCAGGGAATGAATAAGCGACCATGGCACAAGAATGAAACGAAAACAGGTGCAGGCGCAAAATACGGCCCTATAAATAAAATGTGGGGGAGGTCCTGTCAATGTTGGGATTATGCGGATTTTTTATGGGGGGGTACCCCTGAGAAACAGGACTTATAACAGGGCCAGATTTTATGCTTCGTTTTAGGGCATTTTGACCGACATTTCTCCGCTCCAGGAGGGCGCTTCAGCAGCTATACTTTTCGGGTCTTTTCACCTGTGTTTGATGCAGGCCAGGGCAATGGCATAAAAACCATCACAATTTTTATTTGCAGGCGCTACAATCGACCGCAGTCACAATTCTCAAATCAGAAGAGTATTGCTAATGAAAAACATCAACCCAACGCAGACCGCTGCCTGGCAGGCACTCCAGAAACATTTTGATGAAATGAAAGACGTCACCATCGCGGACCTGTTCGCGAAAGATGCCGATCGTTTCAGCAAGTTCTCCGCGACCTTCGACGACCTGATGCTGGTGGATTTCTCTAAAAACCGCATTACCGAAGAGACGCTGGCAAAACTGCAGGATCTGGCGAAAGAAACCGAGCTGGCGGACGCCATCAAATCCATGTTCTCCGGTGAGAAGATCAACCGCACCGAAGACCGTGCCGTGCTGCACGTAGCCCTGCGTAACCGTAGCAATACCCCAATCATCGTTGACGGCAAAGACGTCATGCCGGAAGTGAACGCGGTGCTGGAAAAGATGAAAACCTTCTCCGAAGCGATCATCTCCGGAAGCTGGAAAGGCTACACCGGCAAAGCGATCACCGACGTGGTTAACATCGGTATCGGCGGTTCTGACCTCGGTCCGTTCATGGTGACCGAAGCGCTGCGCCCGTACAAAAACCACCTGAATATGCACTTTGTGTCTAACGTCGATGGTACCCACATCGCCGAAGTGCTGAAGAACGTGAACCCGGAAACCACCCTGTTCCTGGTTGCGTCTAAAACCTTTACCACTCAGGAAACCATGACCAACGCCCACAGCGCGCGCGACTGGTTCCTGAAAACCGCGGGCGACAACAAGCACGTGGCGAAACACTTCGCTGCGCTGTCCACCAACGGTAAAGCCGTCAGCGAGTTCGGTATCGACACCGCGAACATGTTCGAGTTCTGGGACTGGGTCGGTGGCCGCTACTCTCTGTGGTCTGCAATCGGTCTGTCTATCATCCTGTCCGTGGGCTTCGACAACTTCGTTGAGCTGCTCTCCGGCGCGCACGCGATGGACAAACACTTCTCCACCACCGCACCAGAGAAAAACCTGCCGGTGCTGCTGGCACTGATCGGTATCTGGTACAACAACTTCTTTGGCGCTGAAACCGAAGCGATCCTGCCGTATGACCAGTACATGCACCGCTTTGCGGCTTACTTCCAGCAGGGCAACATGGAATCCAACGGTAAATACGTGGACCGTAACGGCAACGCGGTGGATTACCAGACTGGCCCAATCATCTGGGGCGAGCCGGGCACTAACGGTCAGCACGCGTTCTATCAGCTGATTCACCAGGGCACCAAAATGGTACCGTGCGATTTCATCGCCCCGGCTATCACCCATAATCCGCTGTCCGACCACCATCCGAAGCTGCTGTCCAACTTCTTCGCCCAGACCGAAGCGCTGGCGTTCGGTAAATCCCGCGAGGTGGTTGAGCAGGAATACCGCGACCAGGGTAAAGATCCGGCAACGCTGGAGCACGTGGTGCCGTTCAAAGTGTTCGAAGGCAACCGTCCAACCAACTCCATCCTGCTGCGCGAAATCACGCCGTTCAGCCTTGGCGCGCTGATTGCCCTGTACGAGCACAAAATCTTCACGCAGGGCGCGATCCTGAACATCTTCACCTTTGACCAGTGGGGCGTTGAGCTGGGTAAACAGCTGGCAAACCGTATTCTGCCAGAGCTGGGTGACGATAACGCGATTACCAGCCATGACAGCTCGACCAATGGGTTGATCAATCGTTATAAAGCATGGCGTGCGTAATTAAAACGCCATGAAAACGTGCCGGCTTAATGCCGGCATTTTTTTATCAGATAATTCCTGATGTCTGTTAGTTAACGCAAATTCTGGTTCTGAGTTTAATCTGAAAAAGACGTTTAACCCGTTAATTGCTGCGGTTTATTTTAAGAAAATACGCAGAAGGAACTTAATATATCAATATTATAAGTTATTGTTTTATAGTTATTTAATATTTTTTCTCTTTGTCTTTCATTTCGATTTTATCCATTAGTCTGAAAACCCACCCTCTATTTCCCCTTACGGCAAACCCACGGCATGAGTTGTGTATACTCGATTCCGCCTGAAATTCTTTTCGGGCAAATCTCCATTCATTCATTGAAGGGAAATTGTTATGAAGAAAGTACTGTATGGCATTTTTGCCATATCTGCGCTTGCGGCGACATCTGTCTATGCAGCTCCGGTTCAGGTCGGGGAAGCGGCAGGTTCGGCTGCGACGTCTGCGTCTGCGGGAAGTTCTACCGCAGCCAGCGCCAGCACCGTAAGTTCAGCCGTGGGTGTCGCGCTGGCGGCAACCGGTGGCGGTGATGGCTCCAACACCGGAACCACGACCACCACGACAACCAGCACCCAGTAATAGCGGGTGTTTTAATCATAACCACACTTCGGTGTGGTTATTTCGCCCCTTCGGAGAAGAGTCGTGAAGCGACCAGCAATCATTCTGATTTGCCTGCTGCTGCAGGCATGCTCGGCCACCACTAAAGGGCTGGGAAACTCACTGTGGGAAAGCCTGTTCGGCACACCGGGCGTGCATTTGACCGATGACGAGCTTCAGAACATGCCTTATGCCAGTCAGTACATGCAGCTTAACGATGGCCCGCAACTGTTTGTGGTGCTCGCTTTCGATGAAAACGGGCAGCAGAAATGGGTGACGCAGGATCAGGCCACCATCGTGACGCAGCATGGTCGTATCGTGAAAACCCTGTTGGGCGGCGATAACCTGCTGGAGGTGAATAATCTCGCTGACGATCCGCTGATCAAGCCGAACCAGATCGCCGACGGTGCGGGCTGGACGCGCACGATGGGCTGGACCGAACACAAGCAGGTGCGTTATGTCACGGCACGCTCGACCTTCCGCTGGGACGGCACCGACAGCGTGAAGGTCGGCAGCGACGAAACGCAGGTTCGCGTGCTGGATGAAGAGGTCCCCACCGACCAGGCCACCTGGCATAACCGCTTCTGGATCGACGAGGAAGGGCAGATCCGCCAGTCCTTACAGTATCTCGGTGCCGGATTCTTCCCGGTCAAAACCACCCTGATCAAGGCGGCGAAATCATGAAAACGCTCATCCACGCTGCGCTTATCGCCAGTTTTGCCGCGCCGCTGGCATGGTCCGCGGGAACGGTAAAGGTCTACACGCCGGACAGTGAAAAACCTAAAACCTTAACCCACGCCGAACATCTGCTCGATCTCGTCGGACAGCCAAGGCTTGCCAACAGCTGGTGGCCAGGCGCGGTCATCGCTGAACGGCAGAAGACCGTGGAAGCGGAACAGCAGCACAAGGCGCTTCTTGCCAGGCTAACGGGACTCGCGGAACAGGAAGACGGCGACGACGCGGCGGCCATTAACAGCGTCCGTCAGCAGCTGCAGGCGCTGAAGGGGACGGGCCGACAGAACGTCAATCTTGACCCGGATGAGGTGCGCGTCACGGAAAACGGCAACCCGACCCTGGAAGGGGACTATACGCTCTGGCTTCCGGCGAAGCCGACGACGGTGACCGTGATGGGGCTGATCGGCAGCCCGGGTAACAAGCCCTTTACCCCCGGCCGCGACGTGGCGAGCTACCTCGACGAGCAGAGTCTGCTGAGCGGCGCGGATAACAGCTACGCCTGGGTGGTTTACCCTGACGGCCACACGCAAAAAGCCCCCGTTGCTTACTGGAATAAACGACATATCGAACCCATGCCGGGCAGCATTATTTTTGTCGGTTTTGCCGACCATTTCTGGACGAAGGCGTATGACGGGCTTAACGCCGATATCCTTCACTCCCTGATTCAGCGGATACCGGAATAATGAAAAGAACCTATCTCTACAGCATGCTGGCGCTCTGCGTGAGTGCCGCCTGCCATGCAGAAACGTATCCGGCACCCATTGGCCCGTCTCAGTCAGACTTCGGCGGCGTCGGTTTACTGCAAACGCCCACCGCGCGTATGGCGCGCGAAGGGGAAATTAGCCTTAACTACCGTGATAACGATCAGTATCGTTACTACTCGGCGTCGGTGCAGTTGTTCCCGTGGCTTGAAACCACGCTGCGCTATACCGACGTCCGGACGAAACAATACAGCAGCGTCGAGGCGTTCTCAGGCGATCAGACCTATAAAGATAAAGCCTTCGACGTCAAGCTGCGCCTGTGGGAAGAGAGCTACTGGATGCCGCAGGTCTCCGTGGGCGCCAAAGATATTGGTGGTACCGGCCTGTTTGATGCGGAATACATCGTGGCCAGCAAGGCCTGGGGGCCGTTCGACTTCTCGCTCGGTCTCGGATGGGGCTATCTCGGCACCAGCGGCAACGTGAAAAACCCGTTTTGCTCCTACAGCGATAAATACTGCTACCGCGATAACAGCTATCAGAAAGCGGGCTCCATCAACGGCGACCAGATGTTCCACGGCCCGGCCTCGCTGTTTGGCGGCGTGGAGTATCAGACGCCCTGGCAGCCACTGCGCCTGAAGCTGGAGTACGAGGGGAATGACTACTCGCAGGACTTCGCCGGGAAGATTGAGCAGAAGAGCAAGTTTAACGTCGGCGCCATTTATCGCGTCACCGATTGGGCCGACGTTAACCTCAGCTACGAGCGCGGCAATACGGTGATGTTTGGCTTTACGCTGCGCACCAACTTCAACGACATGCGGCCGCACTACAACGACAACGCGCGGCCTGCATACCAGCCGGAGCCGCAGGATGCGATTCTGCAGCACTCCGTGGTGGCAAACCAGCTGACGCTGCTGAAATACAATGCCGGCCTGGCGGATCCAAAAATTCAGGTGAAAGGCGATACGCTGTACGTCACCGGCGAGCAGGTGAAATACCGCGACTCGCGGGAAGGGATCGAGCGCGCCAACCGGATCGTCATGAACGATCTCCCGGACGGGATCCGTACGATCCGCGTGACGGAGAACCGTCTCAACCTGCCGCAGGTGACGACGGAAACGGACGTTGCCAGCCTGAAGCGCCATCTGGAAGGCGAACCGCTCGGACATGAAACCGAGCTGGTGCAAAAACGCGTTGAGCCGATCGTGCCGGAGACCACCGAGCAGGGCTGGTATATCGACAAGTCGCGCTTCGATTTCCATATCGATCCGGTGCTAAACCAGTCCGTCGGCGGGCCGGAAAACTTCTACATGTATCAGCTGGGCGTCATGGCGACGGCGGATCTGTGGCTGACCGACCACCTGCTGACCACCGGCAGCCTGTTCGGCAACATCGCCAACAACTACGACAAGTTCAACTACACTAACCCGCCAAAAGACTCGACGCTGCCGCGCGTGCGTACCCGCGTGCGTGAGTACGTACAGAACGATGCCTATGTGAATAACCTGCAGGCCAATTACTTCCAGTACTTCGGTAACGGCTTCTACGGGCAGGTGTACGGCGGGTATCTGGAAACCATGTACGGCGGCGCGGGGGCAGAAGTGCTTTATCGTCCTGTTGACAGCAACTGGGCGTTCGGGATTGATGCCAACTACGTTAAACAGCGTGACTGGCGCAGCGCGCAGGACATGATGAAGTTCACCGACTACAGCGTCAAAACCGGTCACCTGACCGCGTACTGGACGCCGTCGTTCGCGCCTGACGTGCTGGTGAAAGCCAGCGTCGGCCAGTATCTGGCGGGCGATAAGGGCGGCACGCTGGATATATCCAAACACTTCGACAGCGGCGTCGTGGTGGGCGGCTACGCCACCATTACCAACGTCTCGCCGGACGAATATGGGGAAGGGGACTTCACCAAAGGAGTTTACGTGTCGATTCCGCTGGATCTGTTCTCATCCGGTCCAACCCGTAGCCGCGCGGCCATCGGCTGGACGCCGCTGACGCGTGACGGCGGTCAACAGCTTGGACGTAAGTTCCAGCTGTACGACATGACCAGCGATAAGAACATTAACTTCCGCTGATGCTTCACGCCGGGCGGCACTGCGTTTGCCCGGCCTACGGGTTTTGTAGGCCCGGTAAGCGCAGCGCCACCGGGCGAATCACAAGCGGCGCAGCAGCCTCGCCGGGTTCCCGGCATAGACACCTTTCTCAACGATCGATTTTGTTACCACGCTCCCTGCACCAATCACCGCACCGTCGCAGATGGATACCGCCAGAATGGTCGCTCCACTGCCTATCGAAACATCATTCCCCACGGTAATATGGCCCCAGCTCTCTCGGTCGGCGTTCGGTTTCCCCTCCCGAAACATATCGTTGGCAAACATCACGCCATGGCCAACAAAGCAACGCTTACCAATAGTGACATACTCGCAGATGAAGGTGTGCGACTGGATTTTGCAGTCGTCATCGATGCGCGTATTGCCCTGGATTTCAACAAACGGGCCGACGAATACGCCGTTGCCCAGCACACAGTCGTAAAGATTAGCAGGTTCATATACGATCACATTGTCGCCACAGGTCACGTTACGAACCCCGGTTTGTTTACGCTCCATCGGTTTTCTTCCTACATAAAACATAATTAAAAAATATAGATCCCCGTCACATTTTTGCGTTATACAGAAACCTCGCCCTGGAGAATGAGGTGCTGTATGACATCCCTGACTCGCCCGCGCGTTGAGTTTATCTCAACTGTCCTCCAGACCGTGCTGAACCTCGGTCTGCTGAGCCTTGGCCTGATCCTGGTCGTCTTTTTGGGTAAGGAGACGGTGCATCTGGCGGATGTGCTGTTCGCCCCTGAACAAACCAGCAAATATGCGCTGGTGGAAGGCCTGGTGGTCTACTTTCTCTACTTTGAATTTATCGCCCTGATTGTGAAGTATTTTCAGTCCGGCTTTCACTTCCCGCTGCGTTATTTTGTCTACATTGGGATCACCGCGATTGTGCGGCTGATCATCGTCGATCATAAATCCCCGCTCGATGTGCTGATCTACTCGGCGGCGATCCTGCTGCTGGTGATCACCCTCTGGCTGTGTAACTCGAAGCGGCTGAAACGCGAATAAAAAAATGGCGGCCCGGAGGCCGCCTAACAACAGTCACAAGTTGGGTCAATACAATACGTCTAAAGTTGAGGGTTGCAGTGGCATAACAAAATGAAACTTAACCTTTCACACCGCCCGCCGTCAGGCCGTTCACCAGCCAGCGCTGCGCCAGCAGGAACACCACGGTAATCGGGATGGCAGAGAGTACGGCCGCCGCGGCAAAGTCGCCCCACAGGTAGTTTTGCGGGTTGAGGTATTGCTGCATCCCTACGGCCAGGGTGTAGCTGTTCACATCACGCAGTAACAGTGAGGCAACCGGTACTTCGGTGATCGCAGCGATAAACGACAGGATAAACACTACCGCCAGAATCGGCACCGACAGCGGCAACAGCACCAGGCGGAACGCCTGCCATGGGGTCGCGCCATCCAGCGCAGCCGCTTCTTCCAGCGAACCGTCGATGGTTTCGAAATAGCCTTTAATGGTCCACACATGCAGTGCGATACCGCCAAGGTAGGCGAAGATCACGCCACCGTGGGTGTTCAGACCGATAAACGGAATGTACTGGCCCAGGCGGTCAAACAGGGCATATAACGCCACCAGCGACAGCACCGCCGGGAACATCTGGAAAATCAGCATCCCTTTCAGCAGCGTCGCTTTGCCCGGGAAACGCATGCGGGCAAAGGCGTAAGCGCAGGTGGTGGACAGCGCCACGATACCAATGGCGGTAATACCTGCGATTTTCACCGAGTTCCACAGCCACAGCAGCACCGGGAACGGCGGCGGCGTGACGCGGCCATCCGCGTGTTCCACGCTGAAGCCCAGCGCGAGCTTCCAGTGCTCCCAGGAGATTTCGTCCGGGATCAGGCTCCCGGTGGCGAAGTTACCCGAACGCAGGGAGATGGCGATAACCATCAGCAGCGGGAACATGATCGCCGCGATAAAAATCAGCAGGCCCAGGTGCGTCGCCAGGAGGCGCAGTTTCTGAGATTTGGGTTGTACCATAGCCATGTTCAGTGCCCTCCTTAGTCAAATTTCATACGTGTGGCTTTCAGGTTCACAATCGCCAGGGCGCCCACCAGCAGGAAGATCAGGGTGGCAATCGCTGCCGCCAGACCGAAGTCCTGACCGCCGCCGCCTTCGAAGGCGATACGGTAGGTGTAGCTCACGAGCAGGTCGGTATAGCCTGCCGGCGTGGTGGTGCCAAGACGGTCCGGGCCGCCGTTGGTCAACAGCTGAATCAGCACGAAGTTGTTAAAGTTAAAGGCGAAGCTGGCAATCATCAGCGGGGTGAGCGGCTTGATGAGCAGCGGCAGCGTAATCTTAAAGAAGTTCTGGAACGGGCCCGCGCCGTCCATCGCCGAAGCTTCGTACAGGTCATCCGGGATGGCCTTCAGCAGCCCCATGCACAGGATCATCATGTACGGATAGCCCAGCCAGGTATTCACGATGATGATCATCGAGCGGGCGGTGGTTGGGTCGCTGAACCAGGCCGGTTTGATGCCGAACAGCGCGCTCAGCATCATGTTGATTTCACCGAAGCTCTGGTTAAACAGCCCTTTGAAAATCAGAATCGAGATAAACGACGGCACGGCATACGGCAGAATCAGCAGCACGCGGTAGATCGCTTTGCCCTTCAGGGATTCCCACTGGACAAGACAGGCCAGCACCATGCCCACGGCCACGGTGAGGATCACGGTCAGTACGGAGAAGACCACCGTCCAGACGAAGATGGCGAAGAACGGTTTCTGAATGCCTTCGTCGGTAAATACGCGGGTAAAGTTGTCCCAGCCGATGGTGACGGTATAGCCCGGGCTGAGTTTGTCATCACCCCATTTGCCGTCGGCAGTAATGGACTGATAGAAACCAATGTCGTTATTCGGACGGTACTTCACGCCGCTCTGGTTGTTGGTCAGCGTGCCGTCATCCGCCAGGGTATAGAGCGGTTGGGTGCCGGAGAACTGGCGCAGCGAGCTCATGATCACTTTGCTGTCGTCTGGCAGCACGGCGGTGAGCTGGGTCAGCGCCTGACGGTTTTGGGTGATGACGCGCAGGTTGGCACGTTCACCTTCCGGCAGAGCCTCGGCCTCTTTTAAGGCCAGCTTCTGCTCGCCGCCAAATTTGAAGGCGTCAGAGACATAGTATTTACCGCTTGCTTCGTCAGTAAGCGCTAACTTCCATTCGTTGCCTGCGGGATACAGGCCGAAGTTAAAGGTCTTGCCTGCCTGGTATGAGCGGTCCAGCAGGACCTGCTGCGCGCGTTCCTGCGCAAGCTGGTTGGTGCTGCTGTAGTTGGTAAACGCAATGGCGACGGTACAAATCAACGGGAACAGGACAAACAGCCCCATCCCGGCCACGCCCGGGTAGACATAGCGCCAGGCATAGGCTTTACGGTTGGCGAAAATATACAGGCCAGCAGAGCTCAAAATCAGCGTCATGATGGCGAACAGATATTCCCCTTGTACGTACATTAAAACAACAAGGTAACCCACCAGCAGACACAGCAGACCGATCGCTGACCATTTCAGCGCGTCGCTTTGCCACCAGCGTTTCTTTTTAATGACATCCATGGGGTTCTTCCTCTACAACGGTGGAATCTTATCGTCAGGTGGCGCTGCGCTTACCTGACCTACGGATCGTGCCGTAGTCGTAGGGCGGGTAAGCGCACGCGCTACCCGCCGTTTTTCAGACTTACTTAGTAATACGACCCTGAGCATCTTTCAGCGCGGCATCGACAGTCTGACGACCGCTTGCAGCGTTGATAACCGCGGTACGGGTGGCGTACCAGAATGCGGCCATCTGTGGGATGTTCGGCATGATTTCGCCTTTCTGGGCGTTATCCATGGTGGCCGCGATACGTGGGTCTTTCGCCAGCTGATCCTGGAAGGATTTCAGCGCAACGGCACCCAGCGGTTTGTCCTTGTTCACTTCATCCAGACCCTGATCGGTCAGCAGGTAGTTTTCCAGGAACTCTTTCGCCAGCTCTTTGTTCGGGCTGGCGGCGTTGATGCCTGCGCTCAGCACGCCAACGAACGGTTTAGACGGCTTGCCTTTGAAGGTTGGCAGCAGCGTCACGCCGTAGTTGACTTTGCTCTTGTCGATGTTGGTCCAGGCCCACGGACCGTTGATGGTCATCGCGGTTTCGCCTTTGTTGAACGCCGCTTCCGCGATGGAGTAATCGGTATCCGCGTTCATGTGTTTGTTCTTGATCAGGTCGACCAGGAAGGTCAGGCCCGCTTTCGCGCCCGCGCTGTCGACGCCCACGTCTTTCACGTCGTATTTGCCGTTTTCAAACTTGAACGCGTAACCGCCGTCGGCAGCAATCAGCGGCCAGGTGAAGTACGGCTCTTGCAGGTTGAACATCAGGGCGGATTTACCTTTCGCCTTCAGCTCTTTATCCAGTTTCGGGATCTCTTCCCAGGTTTTCGGTGGGTTAGGGACCAGGTCTTTATTGTAAATCAGAGACAGGGCTTCAACCGCGACAGGGTAAGCGATCAGCTTGCCGTTATAGCGAACGGCGTCCCAGGTGAACGGGAACAGTTTGTCCTGGAAAGCTTTGTCCGGGGTGACTTCAGCCAGCAGGCCAGACTGTGCGTAACCGCCAAAACGGTCATGCGCCCAGAAGATGATGTCCGGGCCGTCGCCGGTTGCCGCAACCTGCGGGAATTTCTCTTCCAGTTTGTCCGGGTGCTCTACGGTCACTTTGATGCCGGTGTCTTTCTCGAATTTTTTGCCCACTTCGGCCAGGCCGTTATAGCCCTTGTCGCCGTTAATCCAGATAACCAGCTTGCCTTCTTCAATTTTGGCGAGCGCCGGTGCGGAAATCATCATTGCTGCAAGGGCGGACAATGCGAAAACGCGTGCGCCAGTCTTGATATTCATATCTGCCATCCTTTTTGGTGATGTCTCGTGGTATGACTTCAGTGGTTCAACGTGACTCAGTCTCCTTATTTGACATCCTCTTTCCATCCTCCCAACCCCTACGCCCCACCCCCCGTTTGTGTGATCTCCGTTGCATAAATTTAAGTTATGAGTGCTGGCGCACATAAAAACGCACTGAATTTTGCAGGCGGCTTCACGAATTTTGCCTCAGCCCGCCCACGCCGGTCGCAGAGCCTGCTCTCTCATCCTCCCGCCTCCTCCCCCATAAAAAAGCCGGGGGGTGGAGGATTCGTGAAAGTAATGGATCCCCCATAGTCACCTTATCTTGAATGTTTCTGTCGGTGACAGGTTGTAACGAAGGGAGAAGGGCATGGCGAGCGTACAGCTGCGTAATGTAACGAAAGCCTGGGGTGACGTTGTGGTGTCGAAAGACATCAATCTGGACATCCACGAAGGTGAATTCGTGGTATTTGTCGGCCCATCAGGCTGCGGTAAATCAACCCTGCTGCGTATGATTGCCGGTCTTGAAACCATCACCAGCGGCGACTTGCTGATCGGTGATACCCGAATGAATGACATCCCGCCTGCCGAACGTGGCGTAGGCATGGTGTTCCAGTCTTATGCACTCTATCCCCATCTTTCCGTCGCCGAGAACATGTCCTTTGGTTTGAAGCTGGCCGGCGCGAAGAAAGAGGTGATTAACCAGCGCGTGACGCAGGTGGCGGAAGTATTACAGCTGGCGCACCTGCTGGAGCGTAAACCGAAAGCGCTTTCCGGCGGTCAGCGTCAGCGTGTGGCGATTGGCCGTACCCTGGTCGCCGAGCCGCGCGTCTTCCTGCTCGACGAACCGCTTTCCAACCTGGATGCCGCCCTGCGCGTCCAGATGCGTATCGAAATCTCCCGTCTGCACAAGCGTCTTGGCCGCACGATGATTTACGTCACCCACGATCAGGTCGAAGCGATGACCCTCGCCGACAAAATCGTGGTGCTGGATGCCGGCCGCGTGGCGCAGGTGGGCAAACCGCTGGAGCTGTATCACTACCCGGCAGACCGCTTTGTTGCGGGCTTCATTGGCTCGCCAAAGATGAACTTCCTGCCCGTCAAAGTGACCGCGACAGCCATTGAACAGGTACAGGTGGAGCTGCCAAACCGCCAGCAGGTCTGGCTGCCGGTCGACAGCGCCAACGTACAGGTGGGGGCAAATATGTCCCTCGGTATTCGTCCTGAGCATTTACTGCCGAGCCACATTGCCGATGTGACGCTGGAAGGTGAGGTTCAGGTCGTCGAACAGCTTGGTCACGAAACACAGATTCATATCCAGATCCCCGCCATCCGTCAGAACCTGGTCTACCGCCAGAATGACGTGGTGTTGGTAGAAGAGGGTGCCACATTCGCTATCGGCTTGCCGCCAGAGCGCTGCCATCTGTTCCGTGAGGATGGCACCGCATGTCGTCGGTTGCACAAAGAGCCAGGCGTTTAAGCAATCCCAAAAGAAGACACGAAACCGACAGGTGAAGTGTTCAAAGAAAAGCAATGATCTCAGGAGATAGAATGATGATTACTCTGCGCAAACTTCCTCTGGCAGTTGCCGTCGCAGCGGGCGTAATGTCTGCTCAGGCACTGGCCGTGGATTTCCATGGTTATGCTCGTTCCGGTATCGGCTGGACGGGTAGTGGCGGCGAACAGCAGTGCTTCCAGGCAACCGGTGCCCAAAGTAAATACCGTCTGGGTAACGAATGTGAAACCTATGCGGAACTGAAGCTGGGCCAGGAAGTGTGGAAAGAAGGCGACAAGAGCTTCTACTTCGACACCAACGTAGCGTACTCCGTGGCGCAACAGAACGACTGGGAAGCCACTGATCCTGCGTTCCGTGAAGCCAACGTGCAGGGTAAAAACCTGATTGAGTGGCTGCCAGGTTCCACCATCTGGGCCGGTAAGCGCTTCTATCAGCGTCATGACGTTCACATGATCGACTTCTATTACTGGGATATTTCAGGTCCTGGTGCCGGTATCGAAAACGTCGATCTGGGCTTCGGTAAACTGTCTCTGGCCGCGACCCGTTCTCAGGAAGCGGGTGGCTCATACATCTTCACCAGCAACGATATCTATCATGACTTCAAAGACACCGCTAACGACGTCTTCGATGTGCGCTTGGCGCAGATGGAAATCAACCCGGGCGGTACGCTGGAGCTGGGTGTTGACTATGGCCGAGCTAACAAAACTGACGGTTACAGCTTCGCTGACGGCGCATCTAAAGATGGCTGGATGTTCACCGCTGAACATACCCAGAGCATGCTGAAAGGCTACAACAAGTTTGTTGTCCAGTACGCTACCGATGCAATGACCACTCAGGGCAAAGGTATTCCGCAGGGTTCCTTCACCGGCAACAACTATGACAAAGACGCTGAAATTGGTGTTGTAAATAACAAGATTAACAACAACGGTTCCCTGGTTCGTATTCTCGACCACGGTGCGATCTCTCTGGGTGACAGCTGGGATCTGATGTACGTCGGTATGTATCAGGATATCGATCGTGACGACAACAACGGTACGACCTGGTACACCGTGGGTGTGCGCCCAATGTATAAATGGACGCCAATCATGAGTACCTTGCTTGAAGTTGGCTACGACAACGTTAAGTCGCAGAAAACTGACGATACCAACAACCAGTACAAAATTACCCTTGCACAGCAATGGCAGGCCGGTAACAGCATCTGGTCCCGTCCAGCGATCCGTGTCTTCGCAACTTACGCGAAGTGGGATGAGAAATGGGGTTATGACAACGGCATTGCAAAAAGCGATACCAAAGCCACAACCTACAGCCGTGGTGACAACGATGAGTGGTCCTTCGGCGCCCAGATGGAAATCTGGTGGTAATCCCGTCTTAATCTGACGTAATGACCAAACTGAGGGGCGCAAGCCCCTCAATCCTTGGGACGGCGCGCTATTGCCTGGCTACCGCTGACCTGTGCATTTTGAGGTGATAACAATGAAAATGAACAAAACTCTCCTTGCCCTTTGTTTATCCGCAGGGTTGCTGGCGAGCGCGCCTGCTGTAACGCTCGCTAATGTGAATTTCGTTCCGCAAAACACAACATCCGCGCCGGCCATTCCGGCAGCTGCGTTGCAACAGCTGGTCTGGACGCCTGTCGATCAATCTAAAGCCCAAACGACCCAGCTCTCGACGGGTGGGCAACCGCTTAATGTTCCGGGTATTAGTGGTCC
This sequence comes from Enterobacter sp. HMSC16D10, assembly GCF_001807145.1. NCBI lineage: Bacteria > Pseudomonadati > Pseudomonadota > Gammaproteobacteria > Enterobacterales > Enterobacteriaceae > Enterobacter > Enterobacter sp. HMSC16D10. The sequence continues at coordinate 71,553 of NZ_KV787840.1, read as the reverse complement.
GGTGGTCGCGTACAGCGTGCCCGCTAACATTGGCGAACTGACGTTAACGCTCTCCAGTGAAGTCAATAAACAGACCAGCGTCTTTGCGCCGAACGTGCTGATTCTTGACCAGAACATGACGCCTTCTGCGTTCTTCCCGAGCGAATATTTTACCTATCAGGAACCGGGTGTCATGAGCGCCGATCGCCTGGAAGGGGTAATGCGCCTGACGCCTGCGCTGGGTCAGCAGAAAATTTATGTACTCGTCTTCACCACGGAAAAAGATTTGCAGCAAACCACCACGCTGCTTGATCCTGCGAAGGCCTATGCCAAAGGCGTAGGTAACGCCGCACCGGATATCCCGGATCCGATCGCCCGCCACACCACTGACGGCCTTGTGAAGCTGAAAGTGTCGACCAGCAGTGCGTCCAGCGTCCTGGTCGGCCCGCTGTTTGGCTCCTCCGGTACCGGCCCTGTCACCGTGGGCAACACCGCTGCGCCTGCCTATACCGCACCCGCTGCCACGGCAGCCGCACCGGTAGCGACCGCAGCGCCGGCCCCGGCGAAGAAAGCGGAGCCGGTACTGAACGACACCGAAGAATACTTCAACAATGCCATCAAGCAGGCGGTGAAGCGCGGCGATGTCGATAAAGCGCTGAAGCTGCTTGATGAAGCCGAACGTTTAGGTTCAACCACTGCCCGTTCCACCTTTATCAGCAGTGTAAAAGGCAAGGGGTAACCGTTTCCCCACAATGCTGATTTGTTAGTCGTTTGGTGCGCCTGAGTGGGCGCACTTTTTTTCGTCTCCGCCGGGCTGTTGCACTCTTGTTGCGATCGTGATCGTTAAATAACGTTTGGCCCCCCTCAATCCGCGTTTCTGCGATACAATGCCTGTACGTTATGTATCGGAGAGTCTGGCATGTCACACCCTGCGCTAACGCAACTGCGTGCGCTGCGCTATTTCGACCAAATACCTGCGCTTGATCCGCAGCAGCTGGACTGGCTGTTGCTGGAAGATTCCATGACAAAACGTTTTGAGCAGCAGGGAAAAACGGTCACGGTGACCCTGATTCAGGAAGGGTTTGTCTCCGGCGATGAGATCGCCAACGAGCTGCCGCTGCTGCCGCACGAGCCACGTTACTGGCTGCGTGAAATTTTACTCTGCGCTGACGGCGAGCCGTGGCTTGCCGGACGGACGGTGGTGCCCGAGTCCACCCTTTCCGGGCCCGAGCTGGCGCTGCAGCGTCTGGGGAAAACGCCGCTGGGGCGTTACCTCTTCACCTCGTCAGAACTTACCCGGGATTTTATTGAAATTGGTCGTGATGCCGAACTGTGGGGGCGTCGTTCCCGCCTTCGCCTGAGCGGTAAACCGTTAATTCTGACGGAGCTTTTTTTACCGGCATCACCGTTGTACTAAGAGGAAGAAAAAATGGAGTGGAGCCTGACGCAGAATAAGCTGTTGGCGTATCACCGCTTAATGCGTACCGATAAACCGATTGGCGCGTTACTGCTGCTGTGGCCGACCTTATGGGCGCTGTGGGTCGCCACGCCGGGCGTGCCGCCGCTGTGGATCCTCGGCGTGTTTGTTGCTGGCGTCTGGCTGATGCGCGCAGCGGGCTGCGTGGTCAATGATTATGCCGATCGTAAATTCGACGGCCATGTTAAACGGACTGCCGGTCGTCCGTTACCCAGCGGACAGGTGACCGGGAAAGAAGCTCGCGTGCTGTTTGCTGTTCTGGTGCTGCTCTCTTTCCTGCTGGTGTTAACCCTGAACACCATGACCATACTGCTTTCCGTTGCGGCGCTGGCACTGGCCTGGGTTTATCCGTTTATGAAGCGCTATACCCACCTGCCTCAGGTGGTGCTGGGCGCAGCGTTTGGCTGGTCGATTCCAATGGCGTTTGCGGCAGTTAGTGAGTCCTTACCGCTCAGCTGCTGGCTGATGTTCCTGGCGAACATACTTTGGGCCGTGGCTTACGACACGCAATACGCGATGGTTGACCGCGACGATGACCTGAAAATTGGCATCAAATCCACCGCCATCCTCTTTGGCCGTCAGGACAAGCTGATTATCGGGATTCTGCAGGTCGCCGTGCTGGCGCTGATGGTGGCGATTGGCCGCCTGAACGGGCTGAACTGGGCGTTTTACTGGTCGGTGCTGGTGGCGGGGCTGCTGTTTGCGTACCAGCAAAAGCTGATTGCGAAGCGCGAACGCGACGCCTGCTTCAAGGCGTTTATGAACAATAACTACGTCGGTCTGGTGCTGTTTTTAGGGCTGGCGATGAGCTACTTCTTATAATAAAAGCCGGGTGGCGGCTTCGCCTTACCCGGCCTACGTTTTAGCAGGATATGTAGGCCCGGTAAGCGTCAGCGCCACCGGGCGTTTTTTTACCGGCGACGCAGCAGCCGCAGCGCGTTCGCCGTCACCAGCACCGTCGCGCCGGTATCCGCCAGCACCGCCAGCCACAGTCCGGTCATGCCGAGCAGGGTGGTCACCAGGAAAATCCCCTTCAGCCCCAGCGCGATGCCGATGTTCTGGCGGATGTTGGCACGCGTCGCCCGCGCAAGATCGATCATCTGCGCCAGTCCGGTCAGGCGGTTGTGGGTCAGCGCCGCGTCTGCCGTCTCTAGCGCCACGTCGGTGCCGCTGCCCATCGCAATGCCGATGGTGGACGCCTTCATCGCCGGGGCATCGTTAATCCCGTCTCCGACCATCGCCAGCGGGGCGTGCGCGTTCAGCTCCGTTACCGCGCTGACCTTATCCGCCGGCAGTAATCCGGCCTTAAACGCCAGCCCCAGCTCACCGGCAATCGCTGCCGCCGCGCGAGGGTTATCGCCGGTGAGAATCACGCCCTGCACGCCCAGCTGATGCAGCGCCGCCACGGCCTCTTTTGCGTCATCGCGCAGGGTGTCGCGCAGCGCCAGCATCCCTTTTGCGACGCCGTCCTGCATAACGGTCACGACAGTTTGTCCGGTCTGTTCTAACGCCTCTACCTCTGGATGAGAAGACTTGCCCGCCGCGACAATCAGAACTTTTTTACCGTCAACGGTGGCCTCAATCCCGGAGCCTACCAGCACCCGCTGAGCGGTTGCCGGCGGGATGTTCAGCCCGCGCGACTGCGCTTCCCGCACTATCGCCAGCGCCAGCGGGTGAGTGGAGCCCTGCTCAACGGCGGCGGCCAGGGTCAGCAGTTCGTCTTCACTGATTTCCTGCGGATACACACCGGTGACCTGCGGCTTGCCGACGGTCAGCGTACCGGTTTTATCGAAGGCGATATGCTGGACCTGGCTCAGCTGCTCCAGCGCCGCGCCGCCCTTAATCAGCGCCCCGCGACGTGCCGCAGCCGCCAGCCCGGAGGTAATGGCCGCCGGGGTGGAGATGACCAGCGCGCACGGGCAGCCGATCAGCAGTAGCGTCAGCCCTTTATAAATCCAGCCCTCCCACGGCGCGCCAAAGAACAGCGGTGGGACGACGGTGACCAGCAGGGCAACCAGCATAATGGCGGGCGTGTAGATGCGGCTGAAGCGGTCGATAAAGCGTTCGACCGGCGCGCGGCGCTCTTCGGCCTCTTCAATCAGCTTCAGGATGCGGTCGATGGCGCTGTCACCTGGCTCGGAAAGCACGGTGAGCTGCACCAGACGGTCGACGCTGGTGGCGCCAGCAGGCACTTTTTCACCTGCGGCACGTTCAACCGGAATGGACTCACCGGTCAGGGCACTTTCATCAAAGCTCGCGGTGGCGGTAAGCAGCGCGCCGTCGGCAGGCAGGCGTCCGCCTGCCGCGACTTCAATCACGTCGCCCGGACGCAGGGTCGTGATGGCGACCGTTTCACGCGTGCCGTTTACTACGCGCGTGGCGGTTTCCGGCTTCAGCGCTATTAGCGCGCTGACCCCTTTACGCGCCCGGCTCGCCGCCCAGCCCTCAAGACGTTCACCGATTAAGAACAGCAGCAATACCATCGCCGCTTCTGCCGTCGCGCCAATAAACAGCGCGCCGATGGCCGCCACGCTCATCAGCGTTTCAATGGCGAACCAGCTGCCGCTTTTCATCAGACGCAGCGCCTGACGGGCAATCGGGAACAGCCCGACCAGCGTGGTGGCGATAAACGCCAGGTTGCCGAACGGATGGTTGATCTGTTCCAGCCCCCAGCTCAGGGCCATCATGAGGATCAGGGTAATGAGCGGCAGGTTTTCTTTCAGTGAAGAGGTTTTTTCCGCGGGCGCGGCTTCACTACGCAGGCTGTAACCCGCCTTGCTTACCGCGTCTTCAACCTGTTTGCTGACGTCGCTATCGGCGCTAACCAGCAGCTTTTCGGTGGCGAACAGCACCTGAACGTGGCTGACGCCCGGCACCTGTTTCACCGCATTTTCCACTTTGCGGGCGCAGGCGGCGCAGTCCATGCCGTTAACGACCCAGCTGTAGCGGTTGCCGCTTTCAGGAAGCGTTTGAGTTTGCGTTTCGCACGCGCCTTCGCAGCAGCAGCCATCTTTCGACGGAACGGGACTGAGCTTAAGCGCCGAGAATTGAGGGACTTTTTTGGGTGTTTCTGGAGTCGACATGGCAGTCTCCGGCAATGATAATTTTCTCATTAACCGCAGCATACACTCTGGAGTCGACTCCAGAGTCAAGCGTTATTTAGATATACAGCGAACGCACAATCAGGAAGTGCCCGGCAAAGTAGCAGGCGGCGGCAATCGCGTTATCCGCCCGGAAACGGCGGCGATAGTGGCTACCCAGCCACACGATATTCCCAATCAGCAGCAGCGCGGCCCCGAAGAATGCGGACATTGCCGGAGCGGTCGGACGGAAGAACCACAGTTCACCTGCCAGCCATACCATCACCAGCGTCATGGCGATAAACGTGCAGATCGGCAACCGCATCTCTTCCAGACGCGACCAGATCACCGCGATCAGCAGGGCACCAATCACCAGCAGGACCAGCGGCAGCGGCCAGAAGAAAGAGAGCGTCATCTGGCTGGCGAAGAAGATGGTATACAGCAGATGCGACAGGAAAAACGCCCCTACGGCATACAGCAGGCGCTGGCGCGGCAGCAGGGTTAAGGCATCGCCAATCAGAGAGGCGCACAGCCCGGCGAGGACCAGATAGCTGACGGCATTAAACATCGGTGCTTGCCAGGCCAGCAGCAGGAGCAGCAACAGCGTGACGGGTTTAAACAGCCAGCGCTGCCAGGTGGGACCACGGTACGACGCATCGACATAAAGCCATGCGGAAAAACAGACAGCGATAAATGACCAAAGCATATTAACTCCCTGTATCTGTTAAGTCTGAATAATCAGTTTCTGATCCAGTGTAGTGACGCGGGCGGGCGTTTGGCAATGCCGGGGAAGGCAGGGTATCCTGAATTCCGCATAATCTGATGGGATAGTTGAATGAGCAAGATGCCGCTGTTTTTCATTATCGTGGTGGCGATTATCGTCATTGCCGCCTCGTTCCGCTTCGTGCAGCAGCGCCGCGAGAAGGCGGATAACGATGCCGCGCCGCTGATGCAAAAGCGCGTGGTGGTGACGAACAAACGCGAAAAGCCGCTCAATGACCGCCGCTCGCGCCAGCAGCAGGTGACGCCTGCGGGCACAACAATGCGTTATGAAGCGAGCTTTAAGCCGGAAACGGGCGGCCTGGAGATGACCTTCCGCCTGGAGGCGCAGCAGTACCACCAGCTGACGGTGGGGGAAAAAGGAACGCTGAGTTACAAAGGATCGCGGTTTGAGGGGTTTGTTCCGGAGTTGTAACGCCGGGCGGCACTGCGTTTGCCCGGCCTACGTGGTTTCGTAGGCCCGGTAAGCGAAGCGCCACCGGGCGACTAAACGCACCTTACTTCTTCACCTGCGCCTTAAACTTCTTCATCCACACCAGCAGCTCAAACACGCCGAAAATAAACACGCGCAGCTGCTGCCAGCCTGTCATCTGCGGGCCGTCTTTCGGCAGACCGTTTTTCAGCATCACCATCTGCAGGGCGTGCATGAACGAGGTGAAAATCAGCGCCACGTTAACGAAAATATTCATCGGGCGCGGGAACGGGTGCACCAGGTTGAGCAGCAAAAACGCCCAGACGCCCAGCATCAGCAGACGTCCCAGATTAATCAGTACCGGCATCGGATCCTCCTTGTGCCTGACGGTGATACAGACGATAAGCAACCTGACCTGCCACTTTTTCACGGTGCAGATCCCAGTGAGCGGGAACCGGCGGCAAACCGTTTTCCACTTCGCTTTCCACGTAAATCAATGCGTCATCCGCCAGCCAGCCGTTTTGCTCCAGCAGGGATAACGTCTCTTCCAGCAGCCCCTTGCGGAACGGCGGGTCGACAAACACCACGGTGTGCGGCGTGCCCTTTTGCGCGAGGAAGCTCAGCGTGTTGGTGTTCACCACTTTCGCGTTGCTCGCTTTCAGCGTCGCCAGATTTTGCTGCAGCGTCTGCGCCACGCCGCGCTCCATCTCCAGCAGCGTGGCGCTGGCAGCATAGCGCGACAGCGCTTCCAGCCCGAGCGCGCCGCTACCGGCGAAGCAGTCCAGGCAGCGGGCGTCTACCATTGACGGGGCCAGCCAGTTAAACAGCGTCTCGCGCACGCGGTCGGTAGTGGGGCGTAAACCCGGGCTGTCCGGCACCGGTAATTTCCGGCCTCGCCACTGACCGCCGATAATACGAATTTGACCGGCCGGGGCGCGGTTGGGTTTCTTCATCTCAGGAAAGCTCTGTTAACAATTGGCCTGCGATTGCGGGCGGTGATGTCAATTAAGTAAAGTGTTAGACTATTTCATCATTTTTTTAGCTTCCATGTATATAGCGCCGCGAGGAGTGTAGTCGCAGATGGCAAAACAAAAAAAACGTGGCTTCTTTTCCTGGCTGGGCTTCGGTGAAAAAGAGCAAGAAACAGAACAGAAAACCGAAGAGCAACAAGCCGTTGAAGAGCCATCGCAGCCTGAAACGCCAGTAGAAACCGCCGCGGTTGTCGATGCGGAAGAAACGGCGCACAGCAAAGAAGAGGTTGAAACCTTTGCTGAAGAGGTGGTTGAGGTCACTGAACAGGTTCAGGAGAGCGAGAAGCCAGAACCGGTTGTCGTAGAAGCCGCTATCGAAGCGCCACAGGCTGCTATCGAACACGAAGAGCTTCCGCTGCCGGAAGAGGTCAAAGACGAAGCGGTGTCTGCCGAAGAGTGGCAGGCCGAAGCGGAAACCGTTGAAATCGTTGAGGCGGTGGAAGAAGAAGCGGCGCTCGAGCCGGAGCTGACCGACGAAGAGCTGGAAGCCCAGGCGCTGGCGGCGGAAGCGGCTGAAGAAGCGCTCGTCGTTGTGCCGGTAGAAGAGCAGGCCGAAGAAGAGACCGTTCAGGAGCAGGAAAAACCGACCAAAGAGGGTTTCTTCGCGCGCCTGAAGCGCAGCCTGCTTAAAACCAAAGAAAACTTAGGTTCCGGATTTATCAGTCTGTTCCGCGGCAAGAAGATCGACGACGATCTGTTTGAAGAGCTGGAAGAGCAGCTGCTGATTGCGGACGTTGGGGTGGAAACTACCCGTAAGATCATCACTAATCTCACCGAAGGGGCGAGCCGAAAGCAATTGCGTGACGCCGAAGCGCTGTACGGCCTGCTGAAAGACGAGATGGGTGAAATTCTCGCAAAAGTTGACGAACCGCTTAATATTGAAGGCAAAACGCCATTTGTTATTCTGATGGTTGGCGTGAACGGCGTGGGTAAAACCACCACCATCGGCAAGCTGGCGCGTCAGTTCGAGCAGCAGGGCAAATCGGTGATGCTGGCGGCGGGCGATACCTTCCGTGCGGCGGCGGTTGAGCAGCTGCAGGTCTGGGGCCAGCGCAACAACATCCCGGTGATTGCTCAGCATACCGGCGCGGATTCCGCATCCGTGATCTTTGACGCCATCCAGGCGGCGAAGGCGCGCAACGTGGACGTGCTGATTGCCGATACCGCAGGGCGTTTGCAGAATAAATCGCACCTGATGGAAGAGCTGAAGAAGATCGTTCGCGTCATGAAGAAGCTGGACGAAGACGCACCGCATGAAATTATGCTGACCATTGATGCCAGCACCGGACAAAACGCCATCAGCCAGGCAAAACTGTTCCATGAAGCGGTAGGACTGACGGGGATCACGCTGACCAAACTGGACGGCACCGCGAAAGGCGGGGTGATCTTCTCCGTGGCCGACCAGTTCGGCATTCCTATCCGTTACATCGGTGTGGGCGAGCGTATTGAGGATTTACGTCCGTTTAAGGCGGACGACTTTATTGAGGCATTATTTGCCCGAGAGGACTAACAATGATTCGCTTTGAACACGTCAGCAAGGCCTATCTCGGTGGGAGACAAGCGCTGCAGGGGGTGACTTTTCACCTGCAGCCGGGCGAGATGGCATTCCTGACCGGCCATTCCGGCGCGGGGAAAAGTACCCTGCTCAAGCTTATCTGTGGGATCGAGCGGCCAAGCGCCGGGAAAATCTTTTTCAGCGGCCATGAGATCAGCCGTCTGAAAAACCGTGAGGTGCCGTTCCTGCGTCGTCAGATCGGCATGATTTTCCAGGATCACCACCTGCTGATGGATCGCACCGTTTTCGATAACGTGGCCATTCCGCTGATTATTGCCGGCGCCAGCTATGACGATATCCGCCGCCGCGTCTCTGCGGCGCTGGATAAGGTCGGGCTACTGGACAAAGCGAAGAACTTCCCGATCCAGCTTTCCGGCGGTGAACAGCAGCGCGTGGGTATCGCCCGCGCGGTGGTGAACAAGCCTGCCGTGCTGCTGGCGGATGAACCGACCGGTAACCTGGACGATGCCCTGTCAGAAGGGATTTTGCGTCTGTTTGAGGAGTTTAACCGCGTAGGGGTTACCGTATTGATGGCAACGCACGACATCGGGCTGATTTCCCGTCGTTCGTACCGCATGCTGACCCTGAGCGACGGGCATTTGCACGGAGGCCACGGTGAACAAGCGTGATGCAATAAACCAGATTCGGCAGTTCGGGAACCGGTTTGACCGTTTCCGTAAGCCGCAGGGCGGTGGTGACGGCAATCGTAATGCGCCGAAGCGCCAGAAGGCCGCGCCAAAACCGGCCTCCCGCAAAACCAACGTCTTTAACGAGCAGGTGCGCTACGCGTTCCACGGCGCGCTGCAGGACCTGAAAAGCAAACCGCTGGCGACGTTCCTGACGGTGATGGTAATCGCCATCTCCCTGACGCTGCCAAGCGTCTGCTACATGGTTTACAAGAACGTCAACCAGGCGGCGTCGCAGTATTATCCGTCTCCGCAGATCACGGTCTATCTGGATAAAGCGCTCGACGATAACGCGGCGGCGCAGGTGGTTGGGCAAATTCAGGCCGAGCAGGGCGTGGAGAAGGTCAACTATCTCTCACGTGAAGACGCGCTGGGCGAGTTCCGCAACTGGTCAGGCTTTGGCGGTGCGCTGGATATGCTTGAAGAGAATCCGCTGCCCGCCGTGGCGGTGGTGATCCCGAAGCTGGATTTCCAGGGGACCGATTCACTTAACACCCTGCGCGATCGCATCACGCGCATTAAAGGCATTGATGAAGTGCGCATGGATGACAGCTGGTTTGCGCGTCTCGCTGCTCTGACCGGGCTGGTAGGCCGCATCGCGGCGATGATTGGCGTGCTGATGGTGGCGGCGGTCTTCCTCGTCATCGGCAACAGCGTTCGTCTGAGCATCTTCGCTCGTCGCGATACCATCAACGTGCAGAAACTGATTGGTGCGACGGATGGCTTCATCCTCCGACCGTTCCTTTACGGTGGCGCACTGCTCGGTTTTTCCGGCGCATTTCTTTCACTGATATTGTCAGAAATTTTGGTGATGCGGCTTTCCTCTGCCGTGACTGAAGTGGCGCAGGTTTTCGGAACCAAGTTTGATATCAGCGGCTTAGGGTTCGATGAGTGCCTCTTACTGCTGCTGGTGTGTTCGATGATTGGGTGGGTGGCAGCGTGGCTGGCAACCGTTCAACATTTACGTCACTTTACTCCCGACTAATAAAAGCGTGATATAATCTTTCCCTGCACCGAGATGTTCGCTCTGCAGGGAAAGCGTCCCTGTTGTCTCTTCCCCTGTTATCATCTCCATGTCACATTTTGTGCGTAATTTATTCACCGTTGCACCTGGAACTTGTGGATAAAATCACTGTCTGATAAAAGAGTGAATGCTAATCTCGTTGCTCAAACGCTTTGGCATGGTTGTTGCCTGACGGGGACAGCCTGGACCAGAAGAAACACTGAGAGGAATGAATGACCAAAGAAATGCAAACTTTAGCTTTAGCCCCTGTTGGTAACCTGGAATCTTATATCCGGGCTGCGAACACCTGGCCGATGTTAACGGCCGAGGAAGAAAAGGAGCTTGCTGAAAAGCTGCATTACCAGGGCGATCTGGAAGCAGCGAAAAAGCTGATCCTGTCTCACCTGCGCTTTGTTGTTCACATTGCTCGTAATTATGCGGGCTATGGCCTGCCGCAGGCGGACTTGATTCAGGAAGGTAACATCGGCCTGATGAAGGCTGTGCGTCGCTTTAACCCGGAAGTGGGTGTGCGACTGGTCTCCTTCGCCGTCCACTGGATCAAAGCAGAAATTCATGAATACGTGCTGCGCAACTGGCGTATCGTGAAAGTCGCCACGACAAAAGCGCAACGCAAACTGTTCTTCAACCTGCGTAAAACCAAGCAGCGTCTGGGCTGGTTCAATCAGGATGAAGTGGAAATGGTGGCGCGCGAGCTGGGTGTTTCCAGCAAAGACGTGCGTGAGATGGAATCCCGTATGGCCGCGCAGGACATGACTTTTGACATGTCTTCCGACGACGACGCATCTGACAGCCAGCCGATGGCACCGGTTCTGTATCTGCAGGATAAAACCTCTAACTTTGCTGACGGCATCGAAGAGGACAACTGGGAAGATCAGGCCGCGAACAAGCTGAGCTATGCGATGGAAGGCCTCGACGAACGTAGCCAGGACATTATCCGCGCCCGCTGGCTGGACGAAGACAACAAGTCCACGCTGCAGGAGCTGGCCGACCGCTACGGCGTCTCTGCGGAACGTGTCCGTCAGCTTGAAAAGAACGCCATGAAGAAACTTCGCGCCGCTATCGAAGCGTAATTAACGCGAAGTACACCGAGAACCCCTGGATGAGAGTCTGGGGGTTTTGTTTTTTTAGCGCCCGCTCTGGCGAATTCCCTCCCCCTGGCAAACACTTACTGATGCGCTAAGCAGGCGACTTTCTCAGGGGGACAGGGTGAAAAACAACGAACTGAACGACCGGCGGTTACAGGCGACGCCGCGCGGCATCGGCGTGATGTGTAACTTCTATGCCGATAAAGGCGAAAACGCCACGGTGTGGGACGTGGAAGGCAATGAGTACATCGACTTCGCCGCCGGGATCGCGGTGCTGAATACCGGCCATCGCCATCCCAAAGTCATTTCCGCCATCGAAAAACAACTCCACGCGTTTACCCACACGGCCTACCAGATTGTGCCGTACGAAGGCTACGTGGCGCTTGCCGAGCGCATCAACCAGCGCGTGCCGATTGACGGCCCGGCCAAAACCGCGTTCTTCTCGACAGGGGCTGAGGCGGTCGAAAACGCGGTGAAAATTGCCCGCGCCTTTACCAAACGCCCCGGCCTTATCACCTTCGGTGGTGCGTTCCACGGCCGCACCTTTATGACCATGGCGCTGACCGGCAAAGTTGCGCCGTACAAGCTCGGCTTTGGGCCATTCCCCGGCTCGGTGTATCACGCCCAGTATCCGAATGAACTGCACGGCGTCAGCACGGCGGAAGCGTTGAAAACCCTGGAACGTATCTTTAAAGCGGATATTGCTCCTGACCAGGTCGCGGCGATTATTCTCGAACCGGTTCAGGGGGAGGGCGGCTTTAACATCGCCCCGGCTGATTTTATGCAGGCGCTGCGCGCCCTGTGCGATACCCACGGCATTTTGCTGATTGCCGACGAGGTGCAAAGCGGTTTCGCCCGCACCGGCAAGCTGTTCTCGATGGAACACCACTGCGTGAAGCCCGATCTGATCACTATGGCGAAAAGCCTGGCGGGCGGGATGCCGCTCTCGGCGGTGTCGGGCCGTGCTGAGGTGATGGATGCGCCCGCGCCGGGTGGGCTGGGCGGTACCTACGCGGGTAACCCGCTGGCGATTGCGGCGGCGCACGCCGTGCTGGACGTGATTGACGAAGAGGATCTCTGCACGCGATCGGCGCATCTTGGCCATCACCTGGTGGAAGTGTTGAACAAGGCGAAGGAACACTGCCCGTATATCGCGGATATTCGCGCGCAGGGCTCGATGGTGGCGGTGGAGTTTAACGATCCGCAAACGGGTCAGCCTTCGCCGGAATTTACCCGCCAGGTGCAGGAGCGGGCATTGCAGGAAGGTCTGCTGCTTCTGAGCTGCGGCGTTTACGGCAACGTCATTCGTTTCCTCTATCCGCTGACGATTCCCGAAGTGCAGTTCCGTAAAGCGCTGGACATTATCTCCGCGTCGCTGACACGTTAAAGCCACATGCCCGGCGGAACTCTCTGCCGGGCTTATCATATATTCATTTCAAATTTGCTATTCCAAAATCATAAAAATGGGGTATGTTTTAGCAGAGTATGCTGAAAAAGCGCGAACAGCACACCTATAACTGAAATAAAGCGCTGCACAACAACATCACAACAATCGTAATAACCATAATAATGGGGAATCTCAGGATGAACATGAAGGGTAAAGCGTTACTGGCAGGATGTATCGCGTTGGCATTCAGCACCATGGCGCAGGCAGACATCAAAGTGGCTGTGGTTGGCGCCATGTCCGGTCCGGTAGCGCAGTACGGCGACCAGGAGTTTACTGGCGCAGAACAGGCGGTTGCAGACATTAACGCTAAGGGCGGTATCAAGGGCGAAAAACTGCAGATCGTAAAATATGATGATGCCTGTGACCCGAAACAGGCGGTCGCGGTCGCGAACAAAGTGGTGAACGACGGGATCAAATACGTTATCGGTCACCTGTGCTCTTCTTCTACCCAGCCGGCGTCTGACATCTACGAAGACGAAGGTATCCTGATGATCACCCCGGCGGCGACCGCACCAGAGCTGACCGCACGCGGTTACAAGCTGACCCTGCGCACCACCGGTCTGGACTCTGACCAGGGCCCAACCGCGGCGAAATACATCGTTGAAAAAGTGAAGCCGAAGCGCATTGCCATCGTTCATGACAAGCAGCAGTACGGTGAAGGTCTGGCGCGTTCAGTGCAGGACAACCTCAAGAAAGCCAATGCCGACGTGGTGTTCTTCGACGGGATCACCGCCGGTGAGAAAGACTTTTCCACGCTGGTTGCGCGTCTGAAGAAAGAGAATATCGACTTTGTTTACTACGGCGGCTACCACCCGGAAATGGGCCAGATCCTGCGCCAGGCGCGCGCTGCCGGTCTGAAAACCCAGTTCATGGGCCCGGAAGGGGTGGCGAACGTTTCTCTGTCTAACATCGCGGGTGAATCCGCCGAAGGCCTGCTGGTGACCAAACCGAAGAACTACGACCAGGTCCCTGCGAACAAACCTATCGTAGATGCCATCAAGGCGAAGAAACAGGATCCAAGCGGCGCGTTCGTCTGGACCACCTACGCGGCGCTGCAGTCGCTGCAGGCGGGCCTGAACCAGTCAGCCGATCCGGCTGAGATTGCCACCTGGCTGAAAGCGAACACCGTCGAAACCGTTATGGGGCCTCTCTCCTGGGACACGAAGGGCGACCTGAAGGGCTTCGAGTTCGGCGTGTTTGACTGGCATGCGAATGGCACGGCGACAGACGCCAAATAATTTTCCCGTCGCCTTTCGCGCCGCAGGTGCGTTGGCTGCGTTATTCAACCCCGGTCACTTACTTATGTAAGCTCCCGGGGATTTCATAACTTGCCGCCTTCCTGCAACACGAAATGCTTGGGAAAATGCGGTAGAAATTGTAGGCCGGGTAAGGCGCAGCCGCCACCCGGCTTTCTTTTAGCGCTTCTCCCACCCGCTCTCCTGCGCCGTAAACCCTAACGCCTGCATAAACGCCGCCATGACGCCGCGGTCTTCTACGCCCACGTCGGCCATCCACCATGAGGTCACGCCCGGGTTTTCGCGGAGCACTTCTTCAATTAAATACTGCCCCACGCCGCGACGGCGGGTCACGTCACGCACGCGCAGCGAGTCCAGCGCCCCTTCCGTGCCGCTCAGCGTTACGCGAACGGCGGCCAGAAGACGCTCGTTAAAGCGCGCGGCATAGATACGGTGATTTTCGTCGACGGCCAGCGATGAAGGGGAATATTCCGGCCAGATCTTGCCCAGGTCGATATGATCCTGGTCGCTAAAGGTCACCAGACGCACGATAGTCAGTTTCATTAGCTGCTTGTCCAAATCAAATTGAGTAGGGGCAGTGTACTCAATTTATTCGCTCAGCGGCTTCCTCTTTTTATCGCCGTTTGCCAGGTGATTAGTTTTTTGGCAGCGCGTTGGGCAGTTTGAAAACACATGGATCGAAAAATAAGCAGGATTTTAACCTGAATGGCAGTGATTTATTCGGCGCTTTGTACCGTTATTTTATGCTGCAAACTGCACTTTTATTTGTTTATCTCTGCCTGATTTCAGAATATTATCTTTGCTTAATCGCCTGAAAAATAGAGATTTTAGTCTGGTTTTTGACAAAAACCTGCGCTAAACCATTAAAGGCACTGGTAAAAATAGCGTTGTTCATTAAAAGTACAGAATGCTTTTTAACCATAATAAAACAAAATATAAACACGACATCACGAATGGGGATTCAGAGATGAAAAGGAACGCGAAGACGTTAATCGCGGGGATGGTCGCACTGTCGATCTCGCATGCCGCCATGGCGGAAGACATAAAAGTTGCGGTAGTGGGGGCGATGTCCGGCCCTGTTGCCCAGTGGGGTGACATGGAGTTCAACGGTGCGCGCCAGGCCATCAAAGACATCAACGCTAAGGGCGGCATCAAGGGCGACAAGCTGGTGGGCGTGGAGTATGACGACGCCTGCGATCCGAAACAGGCCGTCGCGGTCGCCAACAAAATCGTCAACGATGGCATCCAGTATGTGATCGGCCACCTGTGCTCATCGTCCACCCAGCCCGCGTCTGACATCTACGAAGACGAAGGCATTCTGATGATCACCCCTGGCGCCACTAACCCTGAGCTGACCCAGCGCGGCTACCAGCACATCATGCGCACCGCCGGTCTGGACTCCTCTCAGGGGCCTACCGCCGCCAAATACATCCTTGAAACCGTCAAGCCGCAGCGTATCGCCATTATTCATGACAAGCAGCAGTACGGCGAAGGCCTGGCGCGCTCCGTTCAGGACGGCCTGAAAAAAGGCGGCGCGAACATCGTCTTCTTCGACGGGATTACCGCCGGTGAAAAAGACTTCTCCGCGCTGATCGCTCGTCTGCAAAAAGAGAATATCGACTTTGTTTACTACGGCGGCTACTACCCGGAGATGGGGCAGATGCTGCGTCAGGCGCGCGCCACCGGTCTGAAAACTCAGTTTATGGGGCCAGAGGGCGTGGGCAATGCCTCCCTGTCCAACATCGCCGGGGATTCTGCCGAAGGCATGCTGGTGACGATGCCAAAACGCTATGACCAGGATCCGGCCAACAAGGCTATCGTGGATGCGCTCAAGGCGCAGAAGAAAGATCCGAGTGGTCCGTACGTCTGGATCACCTATGCCGCCGTACAGTCTCTGGCCACCGCGCTGGATCGTACCGGCAGCAAAGAACCGCTGGATCTGGTGAAAGATTTAAAAGCACACGGGGCGAACACCGTGATTGGGCCGCTGAACTGGGATGAGAAAGGCGATCTGAAGGGATTTGAGTTTGGTGTCTTTAAGTGGCACGCCGACGGTTCGTCTTCGGCCGCCAAATAATTATCCCACCGCCCGGCATGACGGGCGGGTATAAAAAGGTTTGCATATGTCCGAGCAGTTTCTCTATTTCCTGCAGCAGATGTTTAACGGCGTCACGCTGGGAAGCACCTACGCGCTGATCGCCATCGGCTATACGATGGTTTACGGCATTATCGGCATGATCAACTTCGCCCACGGCGAGGTCTACATGATCGGTAGCTATGTCTCCTTTATGATTATCGCCGCCCTGATGATGATGGGCATCGACAGCAGCTGGCTGCTGGTCGCCGCCGGGTTTGTCGGCGCGATTGTGATTGCCAGCGCCTACGGCTGGAGCATCGAGCGCGTGGCCTACCGGCCGGTGCGCAGCTCCAAGCGTCTGATTGCACTGATTTCCGCCATCGGGATGTCGATCTTCCTGCAAAACTACGTCAGCCTGACCGAAGGCTCGCGCGACGTGGCGCTGCCAAGCCTGTTTAACGGCCAGTGGATTGTGGGAGCCAGCGAAAACTTCGCGGCCTCTATCACCACCATGCAGCTGGTTATCTGGGTCGTGACCTTTATTGCGATGCTGGCCCTGACGCTGTTCATCCGCTACTCGCGGATGGGACGCGCCTGCCGCGCGTGCGCAGAAGACCTGAAGATGGCGAGCCTGCTCGGCATCAATACCGACCGCGTGATTGCCCTGACCTTCGTGATTGGCGCCGCGATGGCTGCCGTCGCAGGCGTGCTGCTCGGCCAGTTCTACGGCGTGATCAACCCGTACATCGGCTTTATGGCCGGGATGAAAGCTTTTACCGCGGCGGTGCTGGGCGGTATCGGCAGTATTCCGGGCGCGATGATTGGCGGCCTGATCCTGGGCATGGCGGAAGCGCTCTCTTCGGCGTACCTGAGCACGGAATATAAAGACGTGGTGTCGTTTGCCCTGCTGATTCTGGTTCTGCTGGTCATGCCTACCGGTATTCTGGGCCGTCCGGAGGTAGAGAAAGTATGAAACCGATGCATTTTGCAATGGCGCTGCTCTCTGCCGCCATGTTCTTCGTGCTGGCGGGCGTCTTTATGGGCGTCCAGCTTGAGCTGAATGGCACCAAACTGGTGGTGGATACCGCCCCCGACATCCGCTGGCAGTGGGTGTTTATCGGTACCGCCGTCGTGTTCCTGTTCCAGCTGCTGCGTCCGCTGTTCCAGAAGTCGCTGAAAAACGTCTCCGGGCCGAAATTCGTCCTGCCGGCCATCGACGGGTCTACCGTTAAGCAGAAGCTGTTCCTCGTGGCGCTGCTGGTGGCTGCCGTGGCGTGGCCGTTCGTGGTGTCTCGTGGAACCGTGGATATCGCTACCCTGACCATGATCTACGTGATCCTCGGTCTCGGTCTGAACGTGGTGGTGGGGCTCTCAGGCCTGCTGGTGCTGGGCTACGGCGGCTTCTACGCCATCGGCGCCTACACCTTCGCGCTGCTGAACCACTATTACGGGCTCGGCTTCTGGACCTGCCTGCCGCTGGCAGGGCTGGTCTCTGCCGCCGCAGGCTTCCTGCTCGGTTTCCCGGTGCTGCGCCTGCGCGGTGACTACCTGGCGATTGTGACCTTAGGCTTCGGTGAAATCGTCCGTATCCTGCTGCTGAACAACACCGAAGTGACCGGCGGCCCGAACGGCATCAGCCAGATCCCGAAACCAACCTTCTTCGGCCTGGAGTTCAGCCGCACCGCCCGCGAAGGCGGCTGGGACACCTTCAGTAACTTCTTCGGCGTGAAGTATGACCCGTCCGACCGCGTCATCTGGCTCTATCTGGTGGCGCTGCTGCTGGTGGTCATCACCCTGTTCGTGATTAACCGCCTGCTGCGCATGCCGCTGGGCCGCGCGTGGGAAGCGCTGCGCGAAGATGAGATTGCCTGCCGTTCCCTGGGCCTGAACCCGACCCGCATCAAGCTGACCGCGTTTACCATCAGCGCCGCGTTTGCCGGTTTCGCCGGGACGCTGTTTGCCGCGCGTCAGGGCTTCGTCAGCCCGGAATCGTTCACCTTTGCCGAATCCGCCTTTGTGCTGGCGATTGTGGTGCTGGGCGGGATGGGCTCGCAGTTCGCCGTTATCCTGGCGGCCATCCTGCTGGTGGTCTCGCGCGAGCTGATGCGCGACTTTAACGAATACAGCATGTTAATGCTGGGTGGTTTGATGGTGCTGATGATGATCTGGCGTCCGCAGGGCTTGCTGCCGATGACCCGTCCACAGCTGAAGCTGAAGAACGGGCAAGCGAAAGGAGAGCAGGCATGAGTCAGCCATTATTATCCGTTAACGGTCTGATGATGCGTTTTGGCGGCCTGCTGGCGGTCAACAACGTGAATCTGGATTTGCACAAGAAAGAGATTGTCTCCCTGATTGGCCCGAACGGCGCGGGGAAAACCACGGTCTTTAACTGCCTGACCGGCTTCTACAAGCCGACGGGCGGCACCATCATGCTGCGCGATCAGCATCTTGAAGGGCTGCCGGGCCAGCAGATTGCCCGCATGGGCGTAGTGCGTACCTTCCAGCACGTGCGTCTGTTCCGCGAGATGACGGTGATTGAGAACCTGCTGGTGGCGCAGCATCAGCAGCTGAAAACCGGGCTGTTCTCCGGCCTGCTGAAAACCCCGGCCTTCCGCCGCGCCCAGGATGAAGCGCTCGATCGCGCCGCCACCTGGCTCGACCGCATTGGCCTGCTGCAGCACGCCAACCGTCAGGCGAGCAACCTGGCCTACGGCGATCAGCGTCGCCTGGAGATTGTGCGCTGCATGGTGACGCAGCCGGAAATCCTCATGCTCGACGAACCGGCGGCGGGCCTCAACCCGAAAGAGACCAAAGAGCTGGACGAGTTGATTGCCGAACTGCGCGATCACCACGACACCACCATTCTGCTGATTGAGCATGACATGAAGCTGGTGATGGGCATTTCCGACCGTATCTACGTGGTTAACCAGGGTACGCCGCTGGCAAACGGCACGCCGGAAGAGATCCGCAACAACCCGGACGTGATCCGCGCATACCTGGGTGAGGCATAAGATGGAAAAAGCGATGTTAACGTTCGACAAGGTCAATGCGCACTACGGCAAGATCCAGGCGCTGCACGACGTCAGCCTGCATATCAACCAGGGTGAAATCGTCACCCTGATTGGCGCCAACGGCGCGGGTAAGACCACGCTGCTCGGCACCCTGTGCGGTGACCCGCGCGCCACCAGCGGGCGGATTGTGTTTGACGGCAAAGACATTACCGACTGGCAGACCGCCAGAATCATGCGCGAGGCGGTGGCGATTGTTCCGGAAGGGCGTCGCGTGTTCTCGCGTATGACGGTGGAAGAGAACCTGGCGATGGGCGGCTTCTTCGCCCACCGCGATGAATACCAGACCCGCATCAAGTGGGTGTACGAACTCTTCCCGCGCCTGTGGGAGCGTCGCATCCAGCGTGCGGGCACCATGTCCGGCGGTGAACAGCAGATGCTGGCGATCGGCCGCGCGCTGATGAGCCAGCCGCGCCTGCTGCTGCTGGATGAGCCGTCGCTCGGCCTGGCGCCGATCATCATCCAGCAGATCTTCGACACCATTGAGCAGCTGCGTAAAGAGGGGATGACCATCTTCCTCGTTGAGCAGAACGCCAACCAGGCGCTGAAGCTGGCTGACCGTGGCTACGTGCTGGAGAACGGCCGCGTGGTGCTTGAGGATACCGGAGACGCACTGCTGGCGAACGAAGCGGTGCGGAGCGCTTACCTGGGCGGCTGAGCCGTCTGTATCGCCCGGTGGCGCTGCGCTTACCGGGCCTACAGGGATCGAGTAGGCCGGGCAAGGCGTAGCCGCCACCCGGCTTTTTTAACCACCACACCCCTTCACACAATCATCATCCCCCTGACCCTTTGCTGTCACTTATCTGTAAACAAACAGTTATTTTTCTGTCATTCGAGCATGTCATGTTACCTCGCGAGCATAAAACGCGTGATATCGCGCATCCGGCACAATAAGAGAGATGACAATGACATCGTTACGACACACAACTTTGGGTCTGGCACTGGGTCTGGCTTTTGCGACGAACGCAATGGCTGTGACGACCATTCCGTTCTGGCATTCCATGGAAGGGGAGTTGGGTAAAGAAGTTGACTCCCTGGCGCAGCGTTTCAACGACACCCATCCGGATTACAAAATTGTGCCGGTGTACAAAGGCAACTACGAGCAGAGCCTGAGCGCAGGCATCGCCGCCTTCCGTACCGGCAACGCGCCTGCACTGTTACAGGTTTATGAAGTGGGCACCGCCACCATGATGGCCTCCAAAGCCATCAAGCCGGTCTATGAAGTGTTCAAAGAAGCGGGTATTAACTTCGATGAATCCCAGTTCGTGCCGACCGTAGCGGGTTACTACACCGATTCCAAAACCGGACATCTGCTGTCTCAGCCGTTTAACAGCTCCACGCCGGTGCTGTACTACAACAAAGACGCCTTCAAGAAAGCCGGTTTAGACCCGGAGCAGCCGCCAAAAACCTGGCAGGACCTGGCCGAATACACTGCGAAGCTGAAAGCGGCGGGAATGAAGTGCGGCTACGCCAGCGGCTGGCAGGGCTGGATCCAGATCGAAAACTTCAGCGCCTGGCACGGCCTGCCGGTGGCGACCAAAAACAACGGCTTCGACGGCACCGACGCGGTACTGGAGTTCAACAAGCCGGAGCAGGTGAAGCACATCGCGCTGCTGGAAGAACTCAACAAGAAGGGTGACTTCAGCTACTTCGGGCGTAAAGACGAATCCACCGAGAAGTTCTACAACGGCGACTGCGCCATTACCACCGCCTCGTCCGGCTCGCTGGCGGATATCCGCCACTACGCCAAATTCAACTACGGCGTGGGCATGATGCCGTACGATGCCGACGTGAAGGGCGCGCCGCAGAACGCCATCATCGGCGGGGCGAGCCTGTGGGTGATGCAGGGTAAAGACAAGGGCACCTACAAAGGCGTGGCCGAGTTCCTTGACTTCCTGGCGAAGCCGGAAAACGCCGCCGAATGGCACCAGAAGACCGGCTACCTGCCGATCACCAAAGCCGCGTATGACCTGACCCGCGAGCAGGGCTTCTACAGCAAGAACCCGGGCGCGGATATCGCGACGCGTCAGATGCTGAACAAGCCGCCGTTGCCGTTCACCAAAGGCCTGCGTCTGGGCAACATGCCGCAGATCCGCACCATCGTGGATGAAGAGCTGGAAAGCGTCTGGACCGGGAAGAAAACGCCACAGCAGGCGCTGGATTCCGCAGTAGAGCGCGGGAATCAGCTGCTGCGCCGCTTTGAGCAGTCGACGAAATCGTAATCCGTGATTCGCCCGGTGGCGCTGCGCTTCCCGGGCCTACGATGTGCCCCATGTAGGCCGGGTAAGGCGTAGCCGCCACCCGGCATTGCTCAGGAACCCAATCTCAATGTCATCATCCCGTCCGGTGTTCCGTTCCCGCTGGCTGCCGTACCTGCTGGTCGCGCCTCAGCTGGTCATCACCGTTATCTTCTTTATCTGGCCTGCGGGCGAAGCGCTGTGGTACTCGGTACAAAGCGTCGATCCGTTTGGGCTCTCCAGCCAGTTTGTCGGGCTGGACAACTTTACCGCGCTGTTCCATGACAGCTACTACCTGGACGCCTTCTGGACGACGATCAGGTTCAGCGCGCTGGTCACCGTCAGCGGCCTTGTTGCCTCGCTGTTTTTCGCCGCGCTGGTGGACTATGTGGTGCGCGGCAGCCGCCTGTATCAGACCCTGATGCTGCTGCCGTACGCCGTGGCACCCGCCGTCGCCGCCGTGCTGTGGATTTTCCTGTTTAACCCCGGTCGCGGGTTGATTACCCATTTCCTGGCAGAGTTCGGCTACGACTGGAACCACGCCCAGAACAGCGGTCAGGCCATGTTCCTGGTGGTATTCGCCTCGGTGTGGAAGCAGATCAGCTACAACTTCCTGTTCTTCTTTGCCGCGCTGCAGTCCATCCCGCGTTCGCTGGTGGAGGCCGCCGCGATTGACGGCGCAGGGCCGATTCGTCGCTTCTTCAGGCTGTCGCTGCCGCTGATCGCCCCGGTGAGCTTCTTCCTGCTGGTGGTTAACCTCGTCTACGCCTTCTTCGACACCTTCCCGGTGATCGATGCGGCGACCGCAGGCGGTCCGGTGCAGGCGACCACCACGCTTATCTATAAGATCTACCGCGAAGGCTTCGCCGGGCTGGATCTCTCGGCCTCCGCCGCGCAGTCGGTGGTGCTGATGTTCCTCGTCATCATCCTCACGGTGGTGCAGTTCCGCTATGTTGAAAGTAAGGTGCGCTACCAATGATTGAGAACCGTCGCGGGCTGACGATTTTCAGCCATACCATGCTGATTCTGGGGATCATCGTCATCCTCTTCCCGCTGTACGTGGCCTTTGTCGCCGCCACGCTGGACACCAAAGCGGTGTTCGACACGCCGATGACGCTGATCCCAGGCACGCATCTGTTCGAGAACATGAAGACCATCTGGACCCAGGGCGTGGGCGCCAACAGCGCGCCGTTCTGGCTGATGATGCTCAACAGCTTCATCATGGCGTTCGGCATTACGGTCGGCAAAATTACGGTGTCGATGCTCTCGGCCTTCGCCATCGTCTGGTTCCGCTTTCCGCTGCGCAACCTCTTTTTCTGGATGATTTTTATCACCCTGATGCTGCCGGTGGAGGTGCGTATCTTCCCGACGGTGGAAGTGATCGCCAACCTCAAGATGCTCGACAGCTACGCGGGCCTAACCCTGCCGCTGATGGCCTCGGCGACCGCCACCTTCCTGTTCCGCCAGTTCTTTATGACCCTGCCTGACGAGCTGATTGAAGCCGCGCGCATCGACGGCGCGTCGCCGATGCGCTTCTTCCGCGACATCGTGCTGCCGCTGTCGAAAACCAACCTTGCGGCGCTGTTTGTGATCACCTTTATCTACGGCTGGAACCAGTACCTGTGGCCGCTGCTGATTATTCAGGACGTCAATCTCGGCACCGCCGTGGCGGGCATCAAAGGCATGATTGCCACCGGCGAAGGCACCACCCTCTGGAACCAGGTGATGGCGGCGATGCTGCTCACCCTAATCCCACCCGTAGTCATTGTTTTAGCCATGCAGCGCGCGTTTGTCCGCGGCCTGGTCGATAGCGAGAAATAAGATGGCAGGTTTAAAACTTCAGGCAGTAACCAAAAGCTGGGACGGCAAAACCCAGGTGATTCAGCCGCTCACGCTCGACGTGGCGGACGGGGAGTTTATCGTGATGGTCGGCCCGTCCGGCTGCGGCAAATCTACGCTGCTGCGCATGGTGGCGGGGCTGGAGCGCGTAACGTCCGGGGATATCTGGATTGACCGCCAGCGCGTCACCGAGATGGAGCCGAAAGACAGGGGCATCGCGATGGTGTTCCAGAACTACGCCCTCTACCCGCACATGAGCGTGGAGGAGAACATGGCCTGGGGGCTGAAAATCCGCGGCATGGGCAAAGGCCATATCGAGGAGCGCGTGAAAGAAGCGGCGCGCATTCTGGAGCTGGACGGCCTGCTCAAGCGCCGCCCGCGCGAACTCTCCGGCGGCCAACGCCAGCGTGTGGCGATGGGGCGCGCCATCGTGCGCGATCCGGCGGTATTCCTGTTCGATGAGCCGCTCTCTAACCTCGACGCCAAGCTGCGCGTGCAGATGCGTCTTGAGCTGCAGCAGCTGCACCGTCGTCTGAAAACCACGTCACTGTACGTTACCCACGATCAGGTTGAGGCCATGACCCTCGCCCAGCGCGTGATGGTGATGAACAAAGGCGTTGCCGAGCAGATTGGTACCCCCGTGGAAGTCTACGAGAAACCGGCCACCCGCTTTGTGGCGAGCTTTATCGGCAGCCCGGCGATGAATCTGCTCGAAGGGCGCATCAGCAGCACGGGCACGCACTTTGAGCTGGAAAGCGGGATGGCATTGCCGATCAACTGGTACTATCGTGGCTACGCCGGGCGTAAGATGACGCTCGGTATCCGCCCGGAACATATCGGTTTAACCTCTCAGGCGGAAGGCGGCGTGCCGCTGGTGATGGACACGCTGGAGATGTTAGGTGCAGATAACCTGGCGCACGGGCGCTGGGGCGAGCAAAAGATGGTGGTGCGTCTGGCGCATCAGGAGCGCCCTAAAGCAGGCAGCACGCTGTGGCTGCACCTGCCGGAAAATCATCTGCACCTTTTTGACGGTGAAACAGGACAACGAGTATGAGCAACTGGCCTTATCCCCACGTCGTCGCCCACCGCGGCGGCGGTAAACTGGCGCCGGAGAACACCCTGGCGGCGATTGATGTTGGCGCGCGTTACGGCCACACCATGATCGAGTTCGACGCCAAGCTGTCGAAAGACGGCGAGATTTTCCTGCTGCATGACGATAACCTCGAACGCACCAGCAACGGCTGGGGCGTGGCGGGCGAGCTGCCGTGGCGCGATTTGCTGAAAGTCGACGCCGGAAGCTGGTACAGCGGCGAATTCAAAGGCGAACCGCTGCCGCTGCTGGCGGAAGTGGCCGATCGCTGTCGCCAGCACGGCATGATGGCCAATATCGAAATCAAACCGACCTCCGGCACCGGGCCGCTGACCGGCAAAGTGATTGCCCTTGCCGCGCGCGAGCTGTGGGAAGGGATGACCGCGCCGCTGCTCTCCTCGTTTGAAATTGACGCCCTGGAGGCGGCACAGGCGGCCGTGCCGGAGCTGCCGCGCGGGCTGCTGCTGGACGAGTGGCGCGAGGACTGGCGCGAGCTGACGACGCGCTAGCGTGTGTCTCTATTCATCTTAATCACAAGCTGCTGGATGAGGCGCGGGTGAAGATGCTGAAAGACGCGGGACTGCATATTCTGGTTTACACCGTCAACAAACCCCAGCGTGCGGCCGAACTGCTGCGCTGGGGCGTGGACAGCATCTGTACCGATGCGATTGACCTGATTGGCCCGGACTTTAGTTCTGCGGATTAAGCATACTGCCATTCGACTGCGGCGGCAGCATATGCTGCTGTCCGCTGCCTGACGAAGTCATTCCACCTAACATTCCGCCGTTTCTGTTCGGCAGCGGCTGCTCGCGCACCTGCCCCTGCTGCACGCGCTGGGTGTTGGCGTTCATCTGATTTTGCAGGCTTTGCTGCTGCATCTGGGTCTGCGTTCTCAGCTGCTGATTCAGCATCCCTTTTTGCTGCTGTTGCTGGCTCATCATCTCGGTCTGCATACGCTGCTGGCTCGGGATGACATAACCCTGCTGGTTAGGGTTGTTCATGGTGTTGAGTGGCTGTGCGAGCGCGGCAAAGGGGATCAGCGCCGTAAGAATCAATAAGCGTTTCATTGTCATTTCCTCCTTTTGAGGTCTCTCTTAAGTTTACCCTGATTTCACCATGACGATGATTTTTTAGGAGTTGTGAACCAGGCTTAAGCGGGGAATATGGATCCCTTCACCTGGAGAACAATAATGATGAAACCAACGTTTTTGCGCTGGGTCGCCCTCGCCGCGCTGATGGCAGGCGGTACATTTAGCGTGGCGGCCAACCCGCCCGCGGCGCCTCCGGTCTCTTACGGCGTGGAGGAAGATGTCTTTCATCCCGTGCGGGCAACCCACGGCATGGTGGCGTCGGTGGATGCGCTGGCGACCCGCGTGGGCGTCGATATTCTCAGGCAGGGCGGTAACGCGGTGGATGCGGCGGTCGCCGTCGGCTATGCGCTGGCGGTGACGCACCCGCAGGCGGGGAACCTGGGCGGCGGCGGCTTTATGATGCTGCGCACCAAAGACGGGAAAACCACCGCCATCGACTTCCGTGAAATGGCGCCTTCTCAGGCGTCACGGGACATGTTCCTCGATGACCAGGGCAACCCGGACAGTAAAAAATCCCTGACCTCGCACCTGGCCTCCGGCACGCCGGGCACCGTTGCGGGCTTCTCGCTGGCGCTGGAAAAATACGGCACGATGCCGCTGAACAAGGTGGTGCAGCCTGCTATCAAGCTGGCGCGGGAGGGCTTTGTGGTGAATGACGCCCTGGCAGACGACCTCAAAACCTACGGCAGCGAAGTCATCCCGAATCACGAAAACAGTAAGGCGATCTTCTGGAAAGACGGTGAACCGCTGAAGAAGGGCGATAAGCTGGTGCAGAAGAACCTCGCCAAAAGCCTGGAGCTGATTGCGGAGCACGGTCCGGACGCTTTCTACAAAGGGGCGATTGCCGACCAGATTGCGCAAGAGATGCAGAAGAACGGCGGGCTCATCACCAAAGCGGATCTGGCGGACTACAAGGCGGTGGAGCGCGAGCCGATTAGCGGCACCTACCGCGGGTACGAGGTTTTCTCCATGCCACCGCCGTCTTCCGGGGGCATTCACATCGTGCAGATCCTCAACATTCTTGAAAACTTCGATATGCACAAGTTCGGCTTCGGCAGCGCGGATGCCATGCAGATAATGGCGGAAGCGGAAAAACGCGCCTATGCCGACCGCTCGGAATATCTCGGCGACCCGGACTTCGTGAAGGTGCCGTGGCAGGCGCTGACCAACAAGGCGTACGCCAAATCAATTGCCGATCAGATTGATATCAACAAGGCCAAGCCGTCGAGCGAGATCCGTCCCGGCAAGCTGGCACCGTATGAAAGCAACCAGACCACCCACTTCTCGGTGGTGGATAAAGACGGTAACGCGGTGGCGGAGACCTATACGCTCAACACCACCTTCGGCACCGGGATTGTGGCGGGCAATAGCGGCATTCTGCTGAACAACGAGATGGATGACTTCTCTGCCAAGCCGGGCGTGCCGAACGTCTACGGGCTGGTCGGCGGCGATGCGAACGCGGTAGGGCCGAAGAAACGTCCGCTGTCGTCCATGTCGCCCACCATCGTGGTGAAAGAGGGCAAAACCTGGCTGGTAACCGGTAGCCCGGGCGGCAGCCGGATTATCACCACCGTATTGCAGATGGTGGTGAACAGCATCGACTTTGGGATGAACGTTGCCGAAGCGACTAACGCCCCGCGTTTCCACCACCAGTGGCTGCCGGACGAGCTGCGCGTCGAGAAGGGCTTTAGCCCGGACACCATTAAACTGCTTGAGCAGCGTGGGCAGAAGGTGGCGGTGAAAGAGGCGATGGGCAGCACCCAGAGCATTATGGTGGGGCCGGACGGCGCGCTGTTTGGCGCATCAGACCCGCGTTCGGTGGATGATTTGACGGCGGGGTATTGATGTATTGCCCGGTGGCGCTGCGCTTACCGGGCCTACAACTGCACGAACGTAGGCCGGGTAAGGCGAAGCCGCCACCCGGCAAATCACTACTTCATTCTCGCCATATAATACGCATCCACATACTCGCCGTTGCGCAGGGCATAGCGCTTGCCGGTGCCTTCAATTTCGAACCCGTATTTTTTGTACACCGCAATCGCCGGCTCGTTATCGACAAACACCGTCAGCTCAATGCGGTCAACGCGCAGCCAGTTATCGCACATATCAATCATGGTGCGCATCAGCGCGCTGGCAACGCCCCGGTTTTGCCACTGCGCGCCGACACAAATCCCAAAATCAGCCACATGGCTGCGGCGTGGGCGTTGCGCGACGGCGATGCACAGATGCCCGGCGACATGACCGTCTATACAGGCGACCAGTTGCTTAATGCCGGGCTGGTCGGTGAGTCGTTCTTGCCACATTTGCTCAGATGGATGAGGAACCTGTAGTGTGTTGTGGTACACCTCCGGTTGGGCGTGGATCTGACGAATGGCGTCATAATCTTTCGGTTCCGCATGGCGTATCACTATCTCACTCATTCCTTGTTCCTCAGTCAGTTAAACGTCCCTTCCAACATCAATGACTTTAAAATTTGAGTCAACCGCTATTTTTTGCAAAAAGTATTGGACAAGTGCGAATGAGAATGATTATTATTGCTCTGCATTCAGGAAGACCCCTACGGGAACCTGAAAGCACGACATTGCTCACATTGCTTCCAGTATTACTTTAGCCAGCTTTTAGCTGGCTTTTTTTTTGTTATGGTTAGACTCAGTAACCTTCCAAAAGGACTGAGCTATGACACTACATTGCGCATTTATTGGATTTGGTAAAAGTACGACCCGCTATCACCTTCCGTATGTTCTTAACCGCAAAGACAGCTGGCATGTGGCCCATATCTACCGCCGCCGCGCGAAGCCGGAAGAGCAATCTCCGCAGTATTCCCACATCCACTTCACCAGCGATCTCGATGAGGTGCTTAACGACCCGCAGGTGAAGCTGGTGGTTGTCTGCACCCATGCCGACAGCCATTTTGACTATGCCAAACGCGCGCTCAATGCGGGTAAAAACGTGCTGGTAGAAAAGCCGTTCACCCCGACTATTGCCGAAGCGAAAGCGCTGTTCGCGCTGGCGAAAAGCAAAGGCCTGACCGTCACGCCGTATCAGAACCGTCGCTTTGACAGCTGCTTCCTGACGGCGAAAAAAGCGATTGAAAGCGGCAAGCTCGGCAACATCGTGGAAATCGAAAGTCACTTCGATTACTACCGTCCGGTGGCGGAAACGCAACCCGGACTGCCGCAGGATGGTTCGTTCTATGGTCTGGGCGTGCACACCATGGACCAGGTCATCTCCCTGTTTGGCCGCCCGGACCACGTGGCGTATGACATTCGCAGCCTGCGCAATAAAGCCAACCCGGACGATACCTTCGAAGCCCAGCTGTTCTACGGCGACCTGAAGGCCATCGTCAAAACCAGCCATCTGGTGAAAATCGACTACCCGAAATTTATCGTTCACGGCACTAAAGGTTCGTTTATCAAATACGGTATCGACCAGCAGGAGACCAGCCTGAAGGCCAATATCATGCCGGGTGAGCCAGGCTTTGCCGCGGACGATTCCGTGGGCGTGCTGGAGTATGTGAACGACGAGGGCGTGACGGTCAAAGAAACGCTGAAGCCGGAAACCGGCGACTATGGCCGCGTCTATGATGCGCTGTTTGAGACCCTCACAAACGGCACGGCGAATTACGTCAAGGAATCTGACGTTCTGACCAACCTCGAAATCCTTGAGCGGGCCTTCGAACAGGCTTCTCCTGCCACGGTAACCCTCGCGAAATAAGCAAAAACGGCTCCTCTGCACTTGTTCACAATTTTTGAACAGAGGAGTCAATTTTCACCCCCTATGATCCCAGGCCGTTTGCGTCCACACTTACTCCATCGAAACGAACTGAGGGTGAAACAATGATCTACTTACGCAAAGCAAACGAACGTGGTCACGCGAATCATGGCTGGCTGGACTCATGGCATTCATTCTCGTTTGCCGACTACTACGACCCGAACTTCATGGGCTTCTCCGCACTGCGCGTGATTAACGACGACGTGATTGATGCAGGCCAGGGCTTTGGTACCCACCCGCACAAAGACATGGAAATCCTGACCTATGTGCTGGAAGGTGCGGTTGAGCACCAGGACAGCATGGGCAACAAAGAGCAGGTTCCGGCGGGCGAGTTCCAGATTATGAGCGCGGGTACCGGGGTGCGTCACTCCGAGTACAACCCAAGCAAAACGGAAAAACTGCACCTGTATCAAATCTGGATCATTCCAGAAGAGACCGGCATCACGCCGCGCTACGAGCAGCGCCGCTTCGACGCCAAACAGGGTAAACAGCTGGTGCTCTCCCCGGATGCGCGTGAAGGTTCCCTGAAAGTGCATCAGGATATGGAGCTGTACCGCTGGGCGCTGGCGAAAGATGAACAGTCCGTGCATCAGATTGCCGCTAACCGCCGCGTCTGGATCCAGGTGGTGAAAGGGGAGGTGTCCATCAACGGCACCAAAGCGACAACCGCCGATGGTCTGGCCATCTGGGATGAGCAGGCGATCTCCGTGCATGCCGACAGCGAAAGCGAAATTCTGCTGTTTGACCTGCCGCCGGTGTAATAAAACATAAATAAATCCCCATCCTTCCCTTTGACAGGGGAAGGATGGGCTTTGTCCGTGGTAAACTGAGCAAATCTCTCACTTCAAGATTTCTCAGGACGATGAAAAAGAAACGCCCCGTACTTCAGGATGTCGCCGATCGCGTCGGTGTGACCAAAATGACGGTCAGCCGTTTTTTACGTAACCCGGAACAGGTTTCCGTGGCGTTACGTGGCAAGATTGCCGCTGCCCTTGATGAACTGGGTTACATCCCCAACCGTGCACCCGATATACTCTCGAATGCGACCAGCCGCGCGGTGGGCGTTTTGCTTCCTTCTTTGACCAACCAGGTTTTCGCCGAAGTATTACGTGGAATTGAAAGCGTCACCGATGCGTTTGGCTACCAGACCATGCTCGCCCACTACGGGTACAAGCCGGAACTCGAAGAGGAACGTCTTGAATCGATGCTTTCCTGGAACATTGACGGCCTGATTTTAACCGAACGTACCCACACTGCCCGCACGCTCAAAATGATTGAAGTGGCCGGTATTCCGGTCGTGGAGCTGATGGACAGCCAGTCGCCGTGCCTCGACATCGCCGTCGGCTTTGATAACTTCGAAGCGGCGCGCCAGATGACGGCGGCCATTATCGCCCGCGGGCATCGTCATATCGCCTATCTGGGTGCGCGTCTTGATGAACGTACTATCATCAAACAGAAGGGATACGAGCAGGCGATGCTCGACGCGAACTTAACCCCGTACAGCGTGATGGTGGAGCAGTCCTCTTCCTTTACGTCGGGTATTGAGCTGATGCGTCAGGCGCGACGCGAGTATCCGCAACTGGACGGTATTTTCTGTACCAACGATGACCTTGCGGTCGGCGCAGCGTTTGAGTGCCAGCGTCTGGGGCTGAAGATCCCTGATGATATGGCGATCGCCGGTTTCCACGGCCATGACATCGGTCAGGTGATGGAGCCGCGTCTGGCGAGCGTCCTGACGCCGCGTGAACGTATGGGCCGCATTGGCGCAGAACGCCTGCTGGCGCGCATTCGTGGCGAGACGGTTACGCCGAAAATGTTAGATTTAGGTTTCACCTTGTCACCGGGTGGATCTATTTGAACTGACAAATTTGAAGTAGCTCACACTTATTCACTTCGCGCACGTTTGGATATTGCTTCTCTTTTGCCCCGGCAGGACAATGTTACCGATAACTGTTACCCGTAACAATTGACTGAGGGACACCCTTTGAGCACGACTAATCACGATCACCACGTCTACGTCCTGATGGGCGTTTCCGGTAGCGGGAAATCAGCCGTGGCCAGCGAAGTGGCGCATCAACTCCAGGCTGCGTTTCTTGATGGCGACTTCCTCCATCCGCGCAGCAACATCATGAAAATGGCCTCCGGCGAGCCGCTGAACGACGACGACCGCAAACCGTGGTTGCAGGCGCTGAACGACGCCGCGTTCGCGATGCAGCGCACCAACAAAGTCTCCCTGATCGTCTGCTCCGCGCTGAAAAAAACCTACCGCGATCTGCTGCGCGACGGCAACCCGAACCTCTCTTTCATCTACCTGAAAGGGGATTTCGAGGTGATTGAAAGCCGCCTGAAGGCGCGTAAAGGTCACTTCTTCAAAACCCAGATGCTGGTGACGCAGTTTGAAGCGCTGCAGGAGCCGGGTGAAGACGAAAAAGACGTCTTAGTGGTTGATATCGATCAGTCACTGGAGGGTGTTGTTGCCAGCACCATCGAGGTCATTAATAAAAGGCAGTAAGTTTTGAGTACATTAACGCTAGTTTTGACAGCAGTAGGTTCGGTATTGCTGCTGTTGTTTTTAGTGATGAAGGCGCGCATGCACGCCTTTGTTGCTTTGATGGTGGTTTCTATTGGTGCTGGTCTCTTTTCCGGTATGCCGCTCGACAAGATCGCCGCGACGATGGAAAAAGGGATGGGCGGTACGCTGGGCTTCCTGGCGATTGTGGTCGCGCTGGGCGCGATGTTTGGCAAGATTTTGCACGAGACGGGCGCGGTCGACCAGATTGCCGTCAAGATGCTGAAATCCTTTGGCCACAGCCGCGCGCACTACGCGATTGGTCTGGCAGGGCTGATTTGCGCGCTGCCGCTGTTCTTCGAAGTGGCCGTTGTGCTGCTGATAAGCGTCGCCTTCTCCATGGCGCGCCATACCGGCACTAACCTCGTGAAGCTGGTCATTCCGCTGTTTGCGGGCGTGGCGGCGGCCGCAGCGTTTCTGCTGCCGGGGCCTGCCCCGATGCTGCTGGCTTCCCAGATGCACGCCGACTTTGGCTGGATGATCCTGATTGGCCTGTGCGCGGCAATCCCGGGGATGATTATCGCCGGTCCGCTGTGGGGCAACTTCATCAGCCGTTACGTTGAGCTGCACATTCCGGACGACATTACCGAGCCGCACCTGGGCGAGGGCAAAATGCCATCCTTCGGCTTCAGCCTGTCGCTGATCCTGCTGCCGCTGGTGCTGGTGGGCCTGAAAACCATCGCCGCGCGCTTTGTGCCGGTCGGTTCTACCGCCTACGAATGGTTTGAGTTCATTGGTCATCCGTTCACGGCGATCCTGGTGGCGTGCCTGGTGGCGATTTACGGCCTGGCGATGCGTCAGGGGATGCCAAAAGACCGGGTGATGGAGATCTGCGGTGCGGCGCTGCAGCCTGCGGGGATTATCCTGCTGGTGATCGGTGCAGGCGGCGTATTCAAGCAGGTGCTGGTGGATTCCGGCGTGGGCCCGGCTCTGGGCGAAGCGCTGACCGGGATGGGCTTGCCGATTGCGGTCACCTGCTTTGTGCTGGCTGCGGCGGTGCGTATCATCCAGGGTTCCGCCACCGTGGCGTGTTTAACCGCCGTGGGTCTGGTGATGCCGGTGATTGAACAGCTGAACTACTCCGGGGCCCAGATGGCTGCCCTCTCTATCTGTATCGCGGGCGGTTCGATTGTGGTCTCTCACGTTAACGACGCGGGCTTCTGGCTGTTCGGTAAGTTTACCGGCGCCACCGAAGCGCAAACCCTGAAAACCTGGACGCTGATGGAAACTATCCTCGGCACGACGGGTGCAATTGTCGGGATGATTGCCTTTACGCTGCTCAGCTAAATGCAATGATTTAACAAGGCAAAAAAAGGCCCGGTAGCGTCAGCGCTTACCGGGCCTTTTTATTATCCAGGGCGTCAGGCCGGGCCATAACCCGGCATTGTGTTACTCGCCCTGCGTGGCGCTCTCAATCGTTAAGCGCACGTCCGAGGTAATCAGCTCTGCCAGCATCTGGTACACCTTCAACGTCTCTTCCGGCTCGGCATCACCCGTATCGCTGATGAAGCCTTCATCGCGCAGCGTCAGCACCAGAGAACTGAAGACCGCTTTGTCGAAGAATTCAGGGGCGTTAATGCCGTGCAGAACGGACAGGCGCTGGGCCAGCGTCCGGCTCTCTTTCTCCAGCGTACCGCGGTTGATGGACGGGTTCGCGCTCAGCAGCCAGAACGTGATGGCGTAGCGCTGCAGCGTTTCGCGCGCACCGGCCGCCAGCAGTTGCAGGGTGCGGGAGCGTGACGGATTGATGTGCAGCTCGTCGTTGTTCAGGGTAATCAGCCCCTGGCGACGCATCTCTTCCGTCATCTTATCCAGTTCTGTCGCCAGCTCATCCTTACTCCAGCGCAGGAACAGCTCCGCTTTCAGCATCGGATAGATGGTCTCAAGATGGCGCAATAGCTCCTGACGGGAGATATGACGATGCTGGGTAATAATGGCGGCCATGAGCGACGGCAGCATCAGCATATGCGTGATGTTGTTGCGGTAGTAGGTCATCAGAACGGCCTGCTCGCGCGGCAGAATGATGATGTCGCCGATCGTGTCTTTTTCGACTTCAAACTTGTTCATCTGCAACGCGTGATCGATAAGTTCACTGGCGGTTGCAGAAGGCACGGTCGAATCAACCGAATACGGCACGTTACGCATCATATCCAGATAACAATCCAGCTGCTCCGTGAGCTGTTCACGGGTCAGCGAGCGCTGACGCGAAGCCAGAAGTGCCGTACAGCAGAGGTTCATGGCGTTAGCCGCACCGGCGTTGTTAATGCGCACCATCAGCTCGGATGCGATGCCGTTAACCGTTGGCGTTAACCAGGCCGGACGCACCGCTTCGATAGGATCGATGGACTCGCGCCATTCCGGCACATGATGGTTCAGGTAGGTCATCAGCGGCATCGGCTCGCCGAAGTTCACGTAGCCCTGACCGAGATTACGCAGCTTGCTCAAGCCGCGCAGCATCTGCGGCAGGCTCTCTTTCTCTTTGGTCGCACCGCGCAGCTCTTTCGCGTACGTGCCCACTTCCATCACGTGCTCGTAGCCGATGTAGATAGGCACCAGCGTGATCGGACGGGTGCCTCCGCGCAGCATGGCCTGGATGGTCATCGACAGCGTGCCGGTCTTCGGATCGAGCAGACGACCGGTACGGGAACGACCGCCCTCCACGAAGTACTCCACGGAATAGCCGCGGCTGAACAGCTCGCCAAGATACTCGCGGAACACGGTGGAGTAGAGCTTGTTGCCCTTGAAGGTACGACGAATAAAGAACGCGCCCAGGCGACGGAAAATCGGGCCCGCGGGCCAGAAGTTCAGGTTGATACCGGCTGCGATGTGCGGTGGCACCAGCCCCTGGTGATAGAGCACGTAGGAAAGGAGCAGGTAGTCCATGTGGCTGCGGTGGCAGGGGACATAGACAATCTCATGGCCATCGTGCGCCAGCTGACGTACACGCTCAGCGTTATGCACGTTGATGCCCTGATACAGGCGGTTCCAGGTAAAGCCGAGAATACGATCGGACAGGCGAATCATCTCGTAAGAGAAGTTCGCTGCGATCTCTTCCATCAGCGCAATGGCGTTCTGCTGAGCTTTCTCATGCGAAATTTTCTTGCTGCGCGCTTCATCTTCAACGGCGCGGGCAATCGCTTTTGAAGCCAGCAGCTTGTTGAACAGATCCTGACGCGCCGGGAGGCGTGGCCCTACGGCCGCCAGGCGCTGACGGGCGAAGTGCATACGC
Organism: Enterobacter sp. HMSC16D10; assembly: GCF_001807145.1. Taxonomy (NCBI): domain Bacteria; kingdom Pseudomonadati; phylum Pseudomonadota; class Gammaproteobacteria; order Enterobacterales; family Enterobacteriaceae; genus Enterobacter; species Enterobacter sp. HMSC16D10. Next base: position 36,770 of record NZ_KV787840.1, on the reverse strand, counting down.
GCCACGCGCGCCAGTTTTTGCGCGATGATCTTGTCGGTGCCGTGCTCATCCGCCATGCGACGCAGCGAAACGGAAGGGGAGAAGCGCACAAAGCTGTCGCGTCCCAGCCAGGAGACCGCGAAGAACTTCTGGATGCCGTTAAGCATGCGCAGCGGCGGATTCTCTTCGCCTTTTTCACGACCCGGACGACGACCAAACATCACCGATACCGGCACCATCTGCACATCCAGATCGGGGTTGCTGCGGTGCAGGTCGAGATAGTCATGGAACAGCTTGATGGACTCTTCTTTCGGCGTGTAATAGGTAAACACGCGCGGCCCGCCGTGGATGAAGACGTAGCGCGGCAGCAGCGTACCGTCAACTTCCAGCGGTTCAAGCGGGTCAGGTAAGTCATGCGCCAGACACTGGGCGCGAAGCGTCAGTAAGTCTGCCTTCGAGTTATAAGGCAAAACGTACATAATAGGGCGCGACGTATCGAGCCCCAGTTCCAGCGCGGGTTCTGCTGGGATAGACTTGCTTTTTACCAGGATGCTTAATGGTAAATTAAGTAATTTGTAGTAAATTCGTGGCCAGCCGGACATAAACGATGTAAAGCCTCTGGTTAATAATGCAATTGCGGCGCAAGGATAACAGAAAGCGCGCAAAATTTCTGTTGTTACCCGTCATACTTCAGGCTGTAGCGAAACGCGCTCCGCCTCATGTTAATGACGCTCTTTTTTAAAAAAGGTTCTTTTAATGGCCAATAATACCACTGGGTTAACACGTATCATCAAAGCCGCCGGCTATTCATGGAAAGGTTTCCGTGCCGCATGGGTCAACGAAGCCGCTTTTCGCCAGGAGGGCGTCGCCGCTATCATCGCGGTGATCGTCGCCTGTTTCCTTGATGTTGATGCGATTACCCGCGTACTGCTTATCGGTTCCGTACTTCTGGTGATGATAGTGGAAATTCTTAATAGCGCTATTGAGGCCGTTGTTGATCGCATTGGTTCCGATTTCCATGAGCTTTCTGGCCGTGCAAAAGACATGGGCTCTGCTGCCGTGTTGCTGGCGATTATCACTGCCGTTATCACCTGGGTCACCCTGCTTTGGTCACATTTCCGATGAGCCTCGAGGAATAATTAAGTCCCTGGTTTTTTGTGCAGTTTTTGGTTCCAAAATCGCCTTTGACTGTATATACTCACAGCATAACTGTATATACACCCAGGGGGCGGAATGAAAGCGTTAACGACCAGGCAGCAAGAGGTGTTTGATCTCATTCGGGATCATATCGGCCAGACGGGTATGCCACCCACGCGTGCGGAAATCGCGCAGCGTCTGGGCTTCCGTTCTCCGAATGCTGCCGAGGAACACCTGAAAGCGCTGGCGCGTAAGGGTGTGATTGAGATTGTGTCAGGCGCGTCGCGTGGTATCCGCCTGCTGGTGGAAGAAGAGACGGGCATTCCGCTGATAGGCCGCGTTGCTGCAGGTGAGCCGCTGCTGGCACAACAGCATATTGAAGGTCACTACCAGGTCGATCCCGGCATGTTCAAACCGAGCGCTGATTTCCTGCTGCGCGTCAGCGGCATGTCGATGAAAGACATCGGCATTCTTGATGGCGATCTGCTTGCGGTGCATAAAACCCAGGACGTGCGAAACGGCCAGGTCGTGGTCGCACGCATTGATGACGAAGTGACCGTTAAGCGTCTGAAAAAGCAGGGTAACACTGTTCAGTTGCTGCCCGAAAACAGCGAGTTCACCCCGATTGTGGTCGACCTCCGCGAACAGAGCTTCTCTATTGAAGGTCTGGCGGTAGGCGTGATTCGCAACGGTGAATGGCTGTAATCTCTTCCTGACAGGCTATGGCACCGCTGTAGCCTGATTCATTCCCCACTCCCGGTATCTTTCATGTCACTGCTGACGGCATCCGACAAGGCATTGTGGCGTCTTGCCCTGCCGATGATTTTCTCCAATATTACCGTGCCCTTGCTGGGGCTGGTCGATACTGCCGTTATAGGCCATCTTGATTCACCGGTTTATCTTGGCGGCGTGGCGATTGGCGCGACGGCAACCAGCTTCCTGTTTATGCTGCTGCTCTTTTTGCGCATGAGTACCACCGGTCTTACCGCACAGGCTTATGGCGCGAAAGATCCGCTGCGTCTGGCGCGCGCACTGGTGCAGCCGCTGATCCTCGCGCTTGGCGCGGGTGCGTTAATCGTTGTATTGCGGGCCTCCCTGATCGATCTTGCGCTTCATATTGTCGGTGGCAGCGAAGCGGTACTGGCGCAGGCGCGACGGTTCCTGGAAATCCGCTGGCTCAGCGCACCCGCCTCGCTGGCAAATCTGGTTCTGCTGGGGTGGCTACTGGGCGTGCAGTACGCCCGCGCGCCCGTGATTTTGCTGGTGGTGGGTAACCTGCTCAACATTGTTCTGGACGTCTGGCTGGTCATGGGTCTGCATATGAACGTGCAGGGCGCGGCGCTGGCGACGGCGATTGCCGAATACGGGACCTTTATCATTGGCTTGTGGATGGTCCGGCGTGTGCTGGCCATGCGCGGGATCTCCCTGGCGCTGCTCAAAACCGCATGGCGCGGCAATATCCGTAAGCTGCTGGCGCTCAACCGTGACATCATGTTGCGCTCGCTTCTTCTTCAGCTCTGCTTTGGTGCGCTGACGGTTTTCGGGGCTCGACTGGGGCCGGAAATCGTTGCGGTGAATGCGGTATTGATGACGCTTCTGACCTTTACCGCCTATGCGCTGGACGGCTTTGCCTACGCGGTTGAAGCGCATTCCGGACAGGCGTACGGCGCGCGCGAAAGCGGGCAGCTACGGGAGGTCTGGCGGGCTGCCTGCCGTCAGTCGGGGCTGGTGGCGCTGGCCTTTGGTCTGGTTTACGCCTGCTTCGGTGAGCAAATCGTTGCATTGCTTACCTCTCTCCCTGCGCTGCGCGAGCTGGCGAGCCACTATCTGATCTGGCAAGTCGTCTTACCGGTTGTTGGCGTCTGGTGTTATCTGCTGGACGGCATGTTTATTGGGGCGACGCGCGGAGCCGAAATGCGCAACAGTATGGCTGTCGCGGCGGCCGGATTTGGCCTGACGCTGCTGACGCTCCCCTGGCTGGGTAATCATGGCCTGTGGCTGGCCCTGGCCGTCTTCCTCTCGCTGCGCGGGTTATCGCTGGCGTTTATCTGGCACCGGCACTGGCAAAACAATACCTGGTTTCCCTCGCGCTCCGATATATCGTGACGGTTAAAGATTCCGAATATGAAATTAACCACGGAATCCTTAACTACAATAATTATCACGTCCAGCAGAAAAGAACGTAACGGACGTTACGACCCGACGCTTAACGAAGAGGACACGATGATGAATAAAGACGAAATCGGCGGCAACTGGAAGCAGTTCAAAGGTAAAGCGAAAGAACAGTGGGGTAAGCTGACGGATGACGACATGACCGTCATCGAAGGTAAACGAGATCAGCTTGTCGGTAAAATCCAGGAGCGTTACGGCTACGCAAAAGACCAGGCGGAAAAAGAAGTGGGCGACTGGGAAAAACGCAACGACTACCGCTGGTAACCGGGCTACACCCGAAAGTACAAGGAAGTACACCCTGAGGGCGGCCATGAGCCGCCTTTGCTTTTGCCGCTAACGCGGCTTTTTCTTCACCAGGATAGAGTGGTCGTGCTGACACGCGTCCTGATGGCGACAGGCTTCCACCTCCACGCACGCGGAACAGAGCCCGTGCGCTTCAATCACGTTATGACGCAGGGCAAAGCCCATTTTCGCTGCCAGCGTATGCATAATATCTTCCACGCCTTCCGCAGCCTCTTCCTTCACCACGCCGCAGCGGTCACAGATAAACATCGCCGATGTGTGGGTGGGCTGATCGAACAGATGGCATAGCACATAGCTGTTGGTGGATTCCACCTTGTGCACGAACCCTTGTTCAAGCAGGAAATCCAGAGCGCGATAGACCGTCGGCGGCTTTGCCTGCGGCTCGCTTTCGCGGAGCAGATCCAGCAGATCGTAGGCGCTGATGGCACCCTGCTGCAGGCTCATCAGACGTAATACTTCAAGGCGCTGCGGAGTCAGGCGCACATTGCGTTGCGCACACAGCTTTTCGGCCTGCGCTAACAGCTCTTTTGTGGACTTATCCATGTAGCACCCCGGATGTTATAGGACGGAAAACCTTCACTTTATCATGTTCTGCTAAAAACACCGAGATCCGCCAGTCTGTGCTATACCTGACCCATCGAAAACCGGGAGAACCAGAATGAAAAGACCTGACTGCATTCGACACTGGCGCGACGTGGAAGGCGCGGATGACTCGACCTACCCCGACAGCGATGAGCTGTTTTCCATTGGTGCTCCGCTGGCTCGCAAGCTTGGGCTCGGGCGTATTGGCATCCATCATGAGCGCCTGCCGCCTGGGCGCAGAACGTCCTATCCGCATGCGGAGAGCGACGAAGAAGAGTTTGTTTACGTGCTCGAAGGCTACCCTGAAGCCTGGATTAACGGCTACTTGTGGAAACTGGAGCCTGGCGATAGCGTAGGTTTTCCCGCCGGAACCGGCATCTGCCATACCTTTATCAACAACACGGACGATGAGGTTCGGCTCCTGGTCGTTGGCGAGGCCAACAAGAAGCACAACCGCATCTACTACCCGCTCAACCCCGTGTATGCCGCCACGCGGGAAGATCGCTGGGTAGATCATCCCCCGCAGTTTTTTGGACCGCATGATGGAAAACCTGGGAAAAAATAATTTCCTCTTCTATAAATATTGAGGGCCGTCACAAAATATAACAGGCCGTAAGGGAGTTTTACTTAGGGAAAGAAATAGCGGGTCTTTTACTACTTATTCACAGCAATAGTTCGTTCCTGTTTGGGTGATAACAGACAGGGGTTATTTCATAACAGACTATAACGGGCATACTGTGAAAAAAAATTTTAAATTTTCGGTGGTTAGCATTGCTGTCTCCTTGTTTATGGCAAATCAGGCGGGAGCAGCCAATACCTGGACAGAATCACGCAGCGACGCAATGGGTGGCACCGGCGTGGCTTCGGGAAGCTATGGCAGTGGGGCGTTAATCAACCCCGCGCTGCTGGCAAAGGCAAAACCGGACGATGATGTGACGGTCATATTGCCTTCGGTTGGCGCGCAAATCACGGATGAAGACAATCTTCAGGACGAGATTGATAACATCAACGACAAAATTAATCACTACAAGGATGTGGTTGATAATCTCACGCCACGAGAAATTATCACCAATCCATTAGGTTCCATTAATCAATTCCAGGGCGCGGCCAAAGATCTGGCCGATGAGCTGGACTATCTCAAAGGCAAAACCGCACGCGCAACGGCAGGGGCAGGGCTTGCGGTGAGTATCCCTAACGATGTCCTTTCGGTAGCCTTCATGGCGAAAGGCTATGCCCATGGCCGGGTGAGCTCGTCTATCGATCAGCAAGATATTGATTACCTTCGCCGTATTCAACGAAGCAATGTCGTGGCTGCCGGTGTCGCGCTGGACGCTGCGCTGAATGGTACGGATCAGATCACCAAAAACCTCAACTCAACGGCATCCGGCCGGGCGGCGATAGTCTCCGATTACGGTGTTGCTGTTGCCCGTCAGTTCGATCTGGGTGGCGTCCCGGTTTCCGTGGGGGTTACGCCAAAACTGCAAAAAACCTGGGTCTATAACTACACCACGTCAATCTACGATTATGACAGTAACAAGTGGAACGACAGCCGCTACCGCACTGACGATACGGGCTTCAACGTGGATGCCGGTATTGCGGCCGATTTCGGCGAACACTGGACCGTGGGCGTGAGCGGACAAAACCTGATGTCGCGTGATATCGACACCAAAGACATCCGTATTCGCAACGGCCGTACGGGAGAAGTGGTGAGCTATAAAGACACCTATCAGATCCGTCCGCTGGTGACCGCCGGTGCTGCCTGGCACAACGACCTGGTGACGCTGACCGCCGATGGCGATCTGACCGAAACCAAAGGCTTCAAGAGCGAAGATACATCGCAGTACGTGGGTGTCGGTGCCGAGGTGACGCCGCTGAGCTGGCTGGCGGTGCGTGCGGGTTATCGTGCCGACGTGAAGGGTAACGACAGCAATGTCTTTACCGGCGGTGTCGGTTTCGCGCCGTTTAGCACCGTGCATGTTGACCTGATGGGCCTGTACGGTGAAGACGAAACCTGGGGCGCAGGGGCTCAGCTGAGCATGACGTTCTAAAGTCCACCGGAGGCGCTGCGCCTCCGGCTTTTCTTTGTGCTATAGTAGCGCCCCTTTTCCACCAGATGCTTAAAACTTCGCCATGTCGTCAGAATTACAGACCGTTTTCCCTGCACACCGTTTTTCCATTGCGCCAATGCTCGACTGGACGGACAGACACTGCCGCTATTTCCTGCGCCAGCTCTCCCGCCGTACGCTGCTGTACACCGAAATGGTGACCACAGGCGCAATCATTCACGGCAAGGGCGACTATCTGGCCTATAGCGAAGAAGAGCATCCGGTTGCCCTGCAGCTGGGCGGCAGCGATCCGGCCGCGCTGGCGCAGTGCGCGAAGCTGGCTGAAGCGCGCGGCTACGACGAGATCAACCTCAACGTTGGCTGCCCGTCCGATCGCGTGCAAAACGGCATGTTCGGCGCCTGCCTGATGGGGAACGCGCAGCTGGTGGCGGACTGTATCAAGGCGATGCGCGACGTCGTTTCCATTCCGGTAACGGTCAAAACCCGTATCGGGATTGACGACCAGGACAGCTACGAATTCCTGTGCGATTTCATCAATACGGTCTCCGGCAAGGGCGAATGCGAGATGTTCATCATCCACGCGCGAAAAGCCTGGCTCTCCGGCCTGAGCCCGAAAGAGAACCGTGAGATCCCGCCGCTGGACTACCCGCGCGTGTATCAGCTGAAGCGTGACTTCCCGCACCTGACGATGTCCATTAACGGCGGCATCAAGTCGCTGGAAGAGGCCAAAGCGCATCTTGAACATATGGATGGGGTGATGGTCGGGCGCGAGGCGTATCAGAACCCGGGCATTCTGGCGACGGTCGATCGCGAAATCTTTGGCATCGAAGGTGCAGACACCGATCCGGTTGGCGTCGTGCGTGCGATGTATCCTTACATTGAGCGCGAGCTGAGCAACGGTACGTATCTCGGCCATATCACTCGCCATATGCTTGGGCTGTTCCAGGGCATTCCGGGCGCGCGTCAGTGGCGTCGCTACCTGAGCGAAAACGCCCATAAAGCCGGGGCCGATATTGAGGTGCTGGAACATGCGTTGCGCCTGGTGGCGGACAAGCGATAACTTTCGCTAAAAGTTCGTCAAATTCACCACGCCCTGCGAATTCTCGCGGGGCGTTTTGCTTTAAGAACAACACGTTATGTCTGGCATGATTCTTGTAATGTTTGCTGCATCATTCGGGAACTCGTGGGAGAGCACCATGCTGGAACTACTTTTTGTGATTGGCTTTTTTGTCATGCTGTTAGCAACGGGCATTTCGCTGCTCGGCATTCTGGCGGCTATCGTGGTGGCGACGGTCGTCATGTTTATTGGCGGATTGTTTGCCCTGACGATCAAACTGCTGCCGTGGTTACTGCTGGCCGTCGCGGCGGTGTGGGTGATACGGGCGATTAAATCGCCAAAAGTGCCCAGTTATCAGCGCAATAACCGCTTCCGTTACTAAGGTATTGAGGGGTTCGTCACAGAGTTGTAACTTTTCCGGCAGCCTGGCTTAGAACAGAATAGGATTTACTTATCGAATCTGTCACTATGACTGCCGTTAAAGAATTCATCGCGCTGTACCCTACATACAGCCGAACTAAAAAAAGAAAGGGCTTCCCACGGGAAGCCCAATTTCTTTTTGGGGCTCAGGGAATCAATAAACTCGACCCCTGCGTTGCCCGGCTCTCCAGCACCTCATGCGCGCGCTGCGCATCGGCTAGCGGGTATTTCTGCGCTTCTGCCACATCCACCTTAATGACGCCGCTGGCGATCAGCGAGAACAGCTCGTTGCTGGCTTCCTCAAGTTCTTCCCGGTTGGTGATGTAGCCTTGCAGGGAAGGGCGCGTGACGTACAGCGAGCCTTTCTGGTTAAGGATGCCCAGATTCACGCCGGTGACTGCGCCTGACGCATTCCCGAAGCTCACCATCAGCCCACGACGCTGCAGGCAGTCCAGCGACGCTTCCCAGGTGTCTTTCCCTACCGAGTCATACACCACGCGCACCTTTTTGCCGCTGGTGATCTCCTTCAGCCGTTCGACAATGCTCTCTTCACGGTAGTTAATCACCTGCCAGGCGCCCGCCTGCAGCGCGCGCTGGGCTTTTTGGGCATTGCCCACGGTGCCGATCAGTTTTGCGCCCAGCGCTTTTGCCCACTGACAGGCGATGAGCCCGACGCCACCCGCCGCGGCATGAAACAGGAACTGCTCGTCGGGTTTAATTTCATAGGTTTTGCGCAGCAGGTAGTAAACGGTTAACCCTTTCAGAAAGGAGGCCGCCGCCTGCTCAAAGGAGATGGCGTTGGGCAGCAGGGCGGCTTTATCCGCCGGGACGTTGTGGACGGAACTGTAAGCGCCCAGCGCAGATTGCGCATACACCACGCGGTCGCCCTCTTTAAGATGCTTAACCGCGCTGCCCACTTTGACGACGACTCCGGCCGCCTCGGTGCCCAGTCCGCTCGGCATCGACGGAGGCGGGTAGAGCCCGCCGCGAATATAGGTGTCGATGTAGTTTATGCCGATGGCTTTGTTTTCAACCTGCACTTCGTTTTCGCCAGGCGCGGTGGGGGTGAACTCCACCGCGTTGAGTACGTCAGGGCCACCATGCTTGTGAAATTCAATACGTGTTGCCATGCTTCCTCCAGAATGTGGTAATCTTTCGACCCACTCTTTATCTCGGTAACTCCATTCACTATGGCAGGAAACAAACCCTTCAACAAACAGACTGAACCTCGCGAGCGTGATTTCCAGGTCGCAGGGTTAAAAGTCCCGCCGCACTCGATTGAAGCGGAACAGTCGGTGTTGGGCGGTTTAATGCTGGATAACGAGCGCTGGGACGACGTCGCCGAGCGCGTGGTGTCTGAGGATTTCTACACCCGTCCGCACCGTCATATCTTTACCGAAATGGCGCGCCTGCAGGAGTCGGGTAGCCCGATTGACCTGATCACCCTCGCGGAATCGCTGGAGCGTCAGGGACAGCTGGACAGCGTCGGCGGGTTTGCCTATCTGGCAGAACTGTCAAAAAACACGCCAAGTGCGGCAAACATCAGCGCTTATGCTGACATCGTGCGTGAACGCGCCGTTGTCCGCGAGATGATCGCGGTGGCGAATGAGATCGCCGAAGCGGGTTTTGATCCGCAGGGTCGCACCAGTGAAGACCTGCTCGACCTTGCCGAGTCTCGCGTCTTCAAAATCGCCGAAAGCCGCGCCAACAAAGACGAAGGCCCCAAAAATATCGCCGACGTCCTCGACGCCACCGTTGCCCGTATCGAACAGCTGTTCCAGCAGCCGCACGACGGTGTGACCGGGGTGAACACCGGCTATGACGATCTCAACAAGAAAACCGCCGGTCTGCAGCCGTCGGATTTGATTATCGTCGCCGCGCGTCCGTCGATGGGTAAAACGACATTTGCGATGAACCTCGTCGAAAATGCGGCGATGTTGCAGGATAAGCCGGTACTGATTTTCAGCCTTGAGATGCCCTCCGAGCAGATCATGATGCGTTCTCTGGCATCGCTGTCGCGCGTGGACCAGACCCGCATCCGTACCGGTCAGCTCGACGATGAGGACTGGGCGCGCATCTCCGGCACCATGGGCATTCTGCTGGAAAAACGTAACATCTATATTGATGACTCCTCCGGCCTGACGCCGACGGAAGTCCGTTCCCGCGCGCGTCGTATCGCCCGCGAACACGGCGGTATCGGCCTTATCATGATCGACTATCTTCAGCTGATGCGCGTCCCGTCGCTCTCCGACAACCGTACGCTGGAGATCGCCGAAATTTCCCGCTCGCTCAAGGCGTTAGCCAAAGAGCTGCACGTGCCGGTGGTGGCGCTGTCGCAGCTTAACCGCTCTCTGGAACAACGTGCCGACAAGCGCCCGGTCAACTCCGACCTGCGTGAATCCGGCTCGATCGAGCAGGATGCCGACTTAATCATGTTCATCTACCGTGATGAGGTTTATCACGAGAACAGCGACCTGAAAGGGATCGCCGAAATTATTATTGGTAAACAACGTAACGGCCCGATCGGGACGGTGCGTCTGACCTTTAACGGCCAGTGGTCGCGTTTCGACAACTATGCCGGTCCTCAATATGATGATGAGTAATTTCTAAGGAATTCAAATGCAAGCGGCAACTGTTGTCATTAACCGCCGCGCTCTGCGACACAACCTGCAACGTCTGCGTGAACTGGCACCCGCCAGCAAGCTCGTTGCAGTCGTGAAAGCGAACGCTTACGGACACGGTCTTCTTGAGACCGCGCGAACGCTCCCCGATGCCGACGCCTTTGGCGTCGCCCGTCTTGAAGAAGCCCTCCGCCTGCGCGCGGGGGGGATTACCCAGCCGATTCTGCTCCTCGAAGGCTTTTTCGAAGCCGCCGATCTGCCAACTATCGCGGATCAGCATCTGCACACGGCGGTACACAACGAAGAACAGCTGGCCGCGCTGGAAACCGCTGAGCTGAGCGAGCCGGTGACCGTGTGGATGAAGCTTGATACGGGCATGCACCGTCTGGGCGTGCGTCCGGAAAGCGCCGAAGCGTTTTATCAGCGTTTATGCCGGTGCAAAAACGTGCGCCAGCCGGTGAATATTGTCAGCCACTTCGCCCGTGCCGATGAGCCCGAGTGCGGTGCGACCGAGCGACAGCTGGATATCTTTAATACCTTCTGCGAAGGCAAGCCGGGGATGCGCTCGATCGCCGCATCCGGCGGTATTCTGCTGTGGCCGCAGTCGCATTTCGACTGGGCGCGACCGGGCATCATTCTTTACGGCGTGTCGCCGCTGGAGAATAAACCCTGGGGACCGGACATGGGTTTCCAGCCGGTGATGTCTCTGGTGTCTACTCTGATTGCCGTGCGTGAACACAAAGCCGGTGAACCGGTGGGCTATGGTGGCACCTGGACCAGCGAGCGCGACACGCGTCTCGGCGTGGTGGCGATGGGCTACGGCGACGGCTATCCACGCGCTGCACCAACGGGTACGCCGGTGCTGGTTAACGGTCGCGAGGTGAAGATCGTTGGCCGCGTGGCGATGGACATGATTTGCGTCGATCTGGGGCCAGAAGCGCAGGATAAACCCGGCGACGATGTGGTGATGTGGGGGGAAGGTTTACCCGTTGAACGTATTGCTGAAATCACTAAAGTGAGTGCTTACGAACTTATCACCCGCCTGACGTCGCGGGTGGCGATGAAGTACATCGACTAACATTTCATTCCAGGGAAGGATAATGTCCCCTTCAGAAATCGCTGCATGTCTGGCCTATGCTCTCTCCGTCTGGCTGGCCGCCAGAAACAATATCCATACGTGGTGGATAGGCATCATCGGTAGCGGGCTTTATGCCTGGGTCTTCTATTCTGTGCAGCTTTATGCTGACGTTACCCTTCAGTTCTTTTTCATCATAACGAGCATAACCGGCTGGCTGCATTGGCTTAAAGGCAATCATGGAGAGGTCTTGTCTGTCCGTCGTACCAGACCGGGACATTTTTTTATGCTTTTAGCCTGCGCCGTAAGCGTAGCAGCGGCGTACGGGTGGATATTGCATCTCTATACCAACGCATGGGCCCCCTGGCTGGACTCCATCATTTTGACATTCAGTATTCTTGCTCAGTTTATGTTGATGGGACGGCGTCTGGAAAACTGGTACATCTGGCTTGCCGTTAACACGCTGGCAGTACCGCTGTACGCGACGAGAGAACTGTATCTGACCGCCGGTTTATATCTGGTGTTTTGGTTTAATGCGTGGCACGGACTGTATCAGTGGCGCAAGGAGATCCGTGCGCAATGACGCTGTATGCCAACGGCCTGGTGGTAGGCAAATTCGCACCATTACATGCAGGCCATGAAGCGCTTATCAATACGGCACTTGAGCAGTGCGAGACGGTCTGTATCATCAGCTATTCGTCGCCGGAAATACGCGGTTACGAACCTGAAAAGCGGCTTAACTGGTTAACAACGCGCTTTCCGCAATGTCGCCACCTCGTGCTTTCGCCGCATGTGTTGGCTGCATATGGCCTTGCGCCACCGCCACCGAATGACGCTGATGACGATCTTCACCGGCATTATGTTGCAACGCTGTGTGAGGACATTTTGCACTGTCAGCCAGAGGCGGTATTTACTGCCGAAGACTATGGAGACGGGTTTGCCGCTGTCCTGAGCCAGCGTTTCGGACGACCGGTTGCGCACGTGCGTCTCCAGCGTCAACGGGGACCAGAGGCCCCTTCGGGAACGCTCATCCGTTCTGATGTTCATCGTTATCGTAAGATGATGTCCCCAGAGGTGTACCGCAGCTTTGTTTTTCGTATCTGCTTATTAGGTGGAGAATCGACGGGCAAAAGCACGCTAGCAAAGGCTCTGGCGCAGACGCTAAACGTTCCGTACGTTGCAGAGTATGGCCGTGAACACTGGGAAGCGAAGAACGGTATCCTGGATCGGGAGGATTTGCTGCATATTGCCCGCGAGCAAGTACGTCGGGAAGCATTAGCCTGCACGGCGCCTTATCTGGTCTGTGATACCTCACCTTTAACGACCCTGTTTTACGCACTCGATCAGTTTGGCAGCGCGCCGCAGGCGTTAAAGGAGTTAGCTGAACGAGACTATGCGCTGGTCGTACTTTGCGGAGATGAATTTCCGTTTGTGCAGGATGGCACCCGGCAGGGCGAGGCGTTTCGCCACCGACAGCAAGTATGGTATGAAGCAGAGCTGTCGGCACGAAATATTCCTTTTCTGCGCGTGCGGGGCTCACTGCCTGAGCGAATCGATCACATTTGCCGATATATCCAGGGACCGATCTGATATCGCTCTCGACCTTCATCTGCTTCCGGTTTATTGTTGAAATCCCTGCCTCATCGAATTCCGGAGAACCATCGCGTGTTTCAGAAAGTTGACGCCTATGCCGGCGACCCTATCCTCTCCTTAATGGAGCGTTTCAAAGAAGATCCTCGCAGCGACAAAGTGAACCTCAGCATCGGTCTGTATTACAACGAGGATGGCATTATTCCTCAATTAAAAGCCGTTGCCGAAGCCGAAGCGCGTCTGAATGCGGTTCCACACGGCGCGTCTCTTTATCTGCCGATGGAAGGGCTAAACGCTTATCGCAACACCATTGCACCGCTGCTGTTCGGCGCCGATCACGCAGTGCTCGCGCAAAAACGCGTGGCGACTATCCAGACGCTGGGCGGCTCGGGTGCGCTGAAAGTCGGTGCAGACTTCCTGAAAAAATATTTCCCGGATTCAGGCGTGTGGGTCAGCGACCCGACGTGGGAAAACCACGTTGCGATCTTCGAGGGCGCGGGCTTTAAGGTGGCGACCTATCCGTGGTTCGACAGCGAAACGAACGGCGTGCGCGTTGACGCGCTGCTGGAAAAGCTGAACACGCTGCCAGCGCGCAGTATTGTGCTGCTGCACCCATGCTGCCATAACCCAACCGGGGCGGATCTCACCAATGCCCAGTGGGATGCGGTGATCGAGGTGCTGAAGACCCGCGACCTGATCCCGTTCCTCGACATTGCCTACCAGGGCTTTGGCGCGGGTATGGAAGAAGACGCCTATGCCATCCGTGCCGCTGCCAGCGCCGGGCTGCCTGTACTGGTGAGTAACTCCTTCTCTAAGATCTTCTCCCTGTACGGTGAACGCGTTGGTGGCCTGTCCGTGGTGTGTGAAGACGCCGAAGCGGCGGGCCGCGTGCTGGGCCAGCTGAAAGCGACGGTGCGCCGTATCTACTCCAGCCCGCCAAACTTTGGTGCTCAGGTAGTGGCGACGGTTCTCGGTGACGAAACGCTGAAAGCGTCCTGGCTTGCCGAAGTGGAAGCGATGCGTAAGCGCATCCTGTCGATGCGTCAGGCGCTGGTTAACGTCCTGAAAGAGGCTGTGCCAGGGCATAACTTTGATTATCTGCTCAAGCAGCGCGGGATGTTCAGCTATACCGGACTGAGCGCGGCACAGGTCGATCGCCTGCGCGAAGAGTTCGGTGTCTACCTGATCGCCAGCGGCCGTATGTGCGTGGCGGGCCTGAATGCCGGCAACGTTCACCGCGTGGCGCAGGCGTTTGCAGCTGTGATGTAAACACTCACTACTTATTGTCGCCCTCTCCCTGTGGGAGAGGGCATCAGGCCGCAG
>NZ_KV787840.1:0-22425 GCF_001807145.1 Enterobacter sp. HMSC16D10 | reverse complement strand
CCTCTCCCTGTGGGAGAGGGCATCAGGCCGCAGAAAATCTTGCCCGGTGGCGGCTGCGCCTTACCGGGCCTACATCACTCATCCACACTTTGTGATCGTCTTCTTTTTATTCCGCTTCATAAGCAAAAACTCCTTCCCTTCACCTCCCGCTGGGGTTAAGGTCGGATAGTTTTTTGACCATTCACTCAAAATAAAACGATAACAAGCTGAATATTCAGGGGAAAACATGCGCAAGATCACACTGGCGCTCAGCGCCGCCTGCTTATTGTTCTCACTTAATAGCGCCGTCGTCGCACGTGCCTCGGCGCCGACGCCGCTTTACACCGGCACCACCGCCGCCATGCTTGCCGAACAGGCGCCCATTCACTGGGTCTCCGTGGCCCAAATCGAAAACAGCCTGATGGGCCGTGCGCCAATGGCCGTGGGCTTCGACATTGACGATACCGTGCTGTTCTCAAGCCCCGGCTTCTGGCGCGGCAAAAAAATGTATTCACCGGACAGCGAAGCGTATCTGAAGAATCCGGAGTTCTGGGAAAAAATGAATAACGGCTGGGACGAGTACAGCATACCGAAAGAGGTCGCCCGGGCGCTTATTGCTATGCACGTTAAGCGCGGTGACAGCATTTACTTCGTTACCGGCCGTAGCCAGACCAAAACGGAAACCGTCTCCAGAACACTGCAGGACGATTTCCAGATCCCGGCTGCCAATATGAATCCGGTCATTTTTGCGGGTGACAAAGAGGGGCAAAACACCAAAATCCAGTGGCTGGAAAAGAAAAACATCAAAGTGTTTTATGGCGATTCGGATAACGACATTACCGCCGCGCAGGATGCTGGTGCCAGAGGGATCAGGGTGTTACGCGCGTCTAACTCGACCTATCGACCGCTGCCGATGGCCGGAAAGTTTGGTGAAGAGGTGATCGTCAACTCGGAGTATTAAGCCGCTAGCAGCGAGTTTGACTCTTTTTTAATCAAATCTCGCTGCTGCGGGTTTTACCTTTCGCCTTCTTGCTGCACACTTAGAAAGATTCATCTTTCATTACGGAGCAGCAGATGTGGTACCAACAGACCCTGACCTTAAGCGCTAAACCACGCGGTTTTCACCTGGTGACGGATGAGGTCATCGGGCAGCTCCGCGACCTGTCGCGGGTCAAAACGGGTTTGCTGCATCTGCTGCTTCAGCACACGTCAGCCTCTCTCACGCTGAATGAAAATTGCGATCCCACCGTCCGGTCTGACATGGAGCGTCATTTTCTGAAGAACGTCCCGGACAACGCGCCCTACGAGCATGACTATGAGGGGGCGGACGATATGCCTTCGCATATCAAATCTTCCCTGCTGGGCGTATCGCTGACGCTGCCGGTCCACAACGGACGGCTGCTGTTGGGCATGTGGCAGGGGATCTGGCTGGGAGAGCATCGCATTCACGGTGGTTCGCGTAAAATTATCGCCACGCTACAAGGGGAATAAAGATGACAATTTCGGAGATACTTCAGTACTGCATGAGCAAGCCCGGCGCGGAGCAGAGCGTCCATAGCGACTGGAAAGCCACGCAGGTTAAGGTGGGGGATGTGCTGTTTGCGATGGTGAAAGAGGTGGAGGGCCGTCCGGCGGCGTCGCTGAAAACCAGCCCTGAACTGGCGGATTTACTGCGTCAGCAGCATGATGACGTGAGGCCGAGCCAGCACCTCAATAAGGCGCACTGGAGCACCGTCTATCTGGATGGATCGATTCCAGGCTCGCAAATTTACTACCTGGTGGACGCGTCCTATCAGCAGGCGGTTGAGCTGCTGCCGGAAACGACCCGACAGCAACTCTCCGTGTGACAATTACAGCAACGGTTTAAGGAAGCGCGCGGTGTGCGAGGCTTCGCACTCTGCAACGGTCTCTGGCGTACCGGAGACGAGGATTTCACCGCCGCCGCTGCCGCCTTCCGGGCCAAGATCGACAATCCAGTCCGCGGTTTTAATCACGTCCAGGTTATGTTCGATGACCACGATGGTGTTGCCCTGATCGCGCAGCTGATGCAGCACGTCCAGCAGCTGCTGGATGTCGGCAAAGTGCAGACCGGTGGTCGGCTCATCCAGGATATACAGCGTCTGGCCGGTACCGCGTTTTGACAGCTCGCGCGCCAGCTTCACGCGCTGCGCTTCACCGCCGGACAGCGTCGTGGCGGACTGCCCCAGACGAATATAGGTCAGGCCGACGTCCATCAGCGTCTGCAGCTTACGCGCCAACGCGGGAACGGCGTCAAAGAACTCGCGCGCCTCTTCGATGGTCATATCCAGCACTTCGTGGATGGTCTTGCCCTTGTACTTAATCTCCAGCGTTTCGCGGTTATAGCGCTTGCCTTTGCACTGGTCGCACGGCACGTAGATATCCGGCAGGAAGTGCATCTCAACCTTGATCACGCCGTCGCCCTGGCACGCTTCACAGCGGCCGCCGCGCACGTTAAAGCTGAAACGTCCCGGCGTGTAGCCGCGTGAACGCGCTTCCGGCACACCGGCAAACAGTTCACGTACGGGCGTGAAAACACCGGTATAGGTTGCCGGGTTAGAGCGTGGCGTACGGCCAATCGGGCTCTGGTCGATGTCGATAACCTTATCGAAATGCTCCAGCCCCTGGATGTCGCGGTACGGTGCCGGTTCGGCCAGCGTCGCGCCGTTCAGCGCCGTCTGCGCAATCGGGAACAGCGTATCGTTGATCAGCGTCGATTTACCGGAACCGGACACGCCGGTGATACAGGTAAACAGGCCCACCGGCAGCGTCAGGGTAACATCTTTCAGGTTGTTGCCGCGCGCGCCGGTCAGCTTCAGCACTTTTTCCGGGTTCGCCGCCACGCGCTGTTTTGGTACTTCAATCTTGCGCTTGCCGCTCATGTACTGGCCGGTCAGCGACTCGGGCACCGCCATAATGTCCTTCAGCGTGCCTTCCGCCACCACCTGGCCGCCGTGCACGCCAGCGCCCGGGCCGATGTCGATCACGTGGTCTGCGGCGCGGATCGCGTCTTCGTCGTGCTCCACCACAATCACCGTGTTACCGAGGTTACGCAGGTGAACCAGGGTGCCGAGCAGACGTTCGTTATCGCGCTGGTGCAGGCCGATGGACGGCTCATCGAGCACGTACATCACGCCCACCAGGCCCGCACCAATCTGGCTCGCCAGACGAATACGCTGGGCTTCACCGCCGGAGAGCGTTTCTGCCGAGCGTGAAAGCGTCAGGTAGTTCAGGCCGACGTTCACGAGGAACTTCAGGCGATCGCCAATCTCTTTCAAGACTTTTTCAGCGATTTTCGCGCGCTGGCCGGACAGCTTCAGGTTATTGAAGAAGTCCATCGCGTGGCCGATGCTCATGTCTGAGATGGTCGGCAGCGCCGTATTTTCCACAAACACGTGGCGCGCTTCGCGACGCAGGCGAGTGCCCTCGCAGGTGGCGCAGGAGCGGTTGCTGATGAACTTCGCCAGCTCCTCGCGCACCGCGCTGGATTCGGTCTCTTTGTAGCGGCGCTCCATATTGTGCAGCACCCCTTCGAACGGATGGCGGCGCACGGAGGTATCGCCGCGATCGTTCATATACTTGAACTCGATGTTCTCTTTGCCAGAACCGAACAGGATCACTTTGTGTACGTTCGGGCTCAGGCTCGCCCACGGCGCTTCCACGTCGAACTTGTAGTGCTCCGCCAGCGACTTCAGCATCTGGAAGTAATAGAAGTTACGCTTGTCCCAGCCGCGAATGGCGCCACCCGCCAGCGACAGCTCCGGATTCTGGATCACGCGGTCCGGGTCGAAATACTGCTGGACGCCCAGACCGTCACACGTCGGGCAGGCGCCCGCCGGGTTGTTAAACGAGAACAGGCGCGGTTCCAGCTCGCGCATGCTGTAGCCGCAAATCGGGCAGGCAAAGTTGGCGGAGAAGAGCAGCTCTTCCGCCTGCGGGTCGTCCATGTCGGAAACCACGGCCGTGCCGCCGGAGAGCTCCAGCGCCGTTTCAAACGATTCTGCAAGACGCGTGGCGAGATCGTCACGCACCTTAAAGCGGTCAATCACCACCTCGATGGTGTGCTTCTTCTGCAGTTCCAGCTTGGGCGGGTCGGACAGGTCACACACTTCGCCGTCAATACGGGCGCGGATATAGCCCTGGCTTGCCAGGTTTTCCAGCGTTTTGGTGTGCTCACCCTTACGCTCTTTAATGATTGGCGCCAGCAGCATCAGGCGTTTGCCTTCCGGCTGCGACAGCACGTTATCCACCATCTGGCTCACGGTCTGTGCCGCCAGCGGGACGTCGTGGTCCGGGCAGCGCGGCTCACCCACGCGGGCATACAGCAGACGCAGGTAGTCATGAATTTCAGTAATGGTACCGACCGTGGAGCGCGGGTTATGCGACGTGGACTTCTGCTCGATAGAGATAGCAGGAGACAACCCTTCAATGTGGTCGACATCCGGTTTTTCCATCAGCGACAGGAACTGACGCGCGTACGCCGAGAGCGATTCAACGTAACGACGCTGTCCTTCGGCATACAGAGTGTCGAAAGCCAGTGAGGATTTGCCAGACCCCGAAAGCCCGGTCACGACAATGAGTTTGTCGCGAGGGATTATGAGGTTGATATTCTTGAGATTGTGGGTGCGGGCGCCCCGAACTTCGATCTTATCCATTCACCTTTCCCGGTTGGAACACGGATTGCCTGGTTTGTTTGAAGGACAAACGGCTGTCAGAAACGGCTAATTATGACACAATTTGACC
Source organism: Enterobacter sp. HMSC16D10 (assembly GCF_001807145.1). Taxonomy (NCBI): domain Bacteria; kingdom Pseudomonadati; phylum Pseudomonadota; class Gammaproteobacteria; order Enterobacterales; family Enterobacteriaceae; genus Enterobacter; species Enterobacter sp. HMSC16D10. The sequence goes on along the minus strand of NZ_KV787840.1, from coordinate 17,685 downwards.
TGTTTGAATATACAGTATTGGAATGCATTTTCTGACGGACTGTGTAACAATGTTATGTTCGCACGAGAACTCTGGAATCCATCTCGCAGCTATCAAAATGCAGCGTGGAAATGGTACACTCGCGCGTTTACACTATTAAGAAACGTATTCAGGAGACACGAACATGGCCAGCAGAGGCGTAAACAAGGTGATTCTCGTCGGTAATCTGGGCCAGGACCCGGAAGTACGCTACATGCCGAGTGGTGGCGCAGTTGCCAACATTACGCTGGCTACTTCCGAATCCTGGCGTGATAAAGCGACCGGTGAGATGAAAGAGCAGACCGAATGGCACCGCGTTGTGCTGTTTGGCAAACTGGCAGAAGTGGCCGGTGAGTATCTGCGTAAAGGTTCTCAGGTCTATATCGAAGGCCAGCTGCGTACCCGCAAATGGACCGATCAGTCCGGTGCTGAGAAGTACACCACTGAAGTCGTGGTTAACGTTGGCGGCACCATGCAGATGCTGGGTGGCCGTCAGGGCGGTGGCGCACCAGCAGGTGGCGGCCAGCAGCAGGGCGGTTGGGGTCAGCCTCAGCAGCCACAGGGCGGCAACCAGTTCAGCGGCGGCGCGCAGTCTCGTCCGCAGCAGCAGTCTGCTCCGGCGCCGTCTAACGAACCGCCAATGGATTTCGACGACGACATTCCGTTCTGATTTGTGCGTCCTTCAAACAAAAAACCCAGACATCGTCTGGGTTTTTTTATTCCATAAAGGGATCAGGTAATCACCATTGGCCAGTCTGGTGGCGTGTGGCTCATCGCTTCAACCATCACCACTTTGATATTTTCCCAGACGGCGGCGATATCCAGCAGGGTAATGCCAAGCAGCCCCGTTGCAAACCAACATGCTGCACCCAGCCCCAACAGCGTGCTGATGACAGCGAGACCCGCGTAGTCAGATTTACGAAACTGAATGTTCAGCGTGCTGGCCAAAAACATCAGTACCGCACTCAACAAAGGCCAGCGCAGGAGAACCATGCTGGTAGTAATGGTTGCCATAAACCCATCCTCTACAAAACAGACGACCTGAATGAAACGGTGTTTCTCGTTACAGAATATGTGTGAACTATATCACATTTGTTGATTTATTCGCCAGTATCTGTGCGATCAAAAAACGGTTTTTATTCCTCAGGTAAAGAGTGCGTGCAGGCTGGCCCTGCCTTCGGCGCGCGAGGAGGCGCCCCCCAGCGTGCCGGAAACGTCCATCGGGCTAGTGGTGATACCTCAAAATCGGTTTTTATAAGAGGGGCTCAGTCGAATCATAAAATAGTGCGGCGAAGACTGATTATTTATAAATCAACGCACACAATGCCCCACAGTAAATAGCATAAAACGTCATGATAAAGGTGCGCTTTTTTCATGCTGCCAGAAGTTTGGCTTAATCAACGATCGTCTGTTGTGTTATCTTCCCTCCGCCCTCGAGGGCTGGATAATTATTTTCCTTAATTGAAACGGAACGAATACTTACAGTTTCACTTACGGGAAAATATTATCGTCATAACGAAATTTAAGATTTTTAATACGAAAAGTCAGTTGCTAACTTCGCATGATTCATGCAACGTAATCACCTGTTTAACACAGCATCCGGCCTTCATTACTACAGGCGTACAACATGCAGGGATATAGGGCGGGAAATGAATCGTAGCGCGCGGCGCAAGATGCTCAGGGTGGTAGGGATCATCATGGTAGTTATGCTGCCGGTGATGCTTGCGCTATGGTTTGCCCAGCTAAGAGCCGTGTCTGAAACAAGCGCCCAGCTACGGACATTTGCTGAACTGGCTTTAGACAAAACTGAGCTGGTTATACAACAGGTTGATCTGGCCCGGGACGAGGCAGAAAAATATCGGGGCGAGCTCTGTACCCCGGGACACCGTCAATATATGTTGAACGTTGTTCGTGGTCGCCTGTTTGTTGCCGATTTAATTTACGCTGAAGGTCAGAATTTTCTTTGTTCGACCGTTTTTACACCGGATCAACCCTACGCCATACCCGTCGCTAATTACACGCGAAAACCTGACGTCGCTATCTATTATTATCGCGACACCCCATTTTATACTGGCTATAAAATGACATATATGCAGCGCGGAAATTATGTAGTGGTCGTTAATCCACTTTCATACAGCGAAGTCATGTCCGCGGATCATTCTCTCTCGTGGGGGGTTTACGACACGGTAACCAATGCTTTCTTTTCCGTCAGTCAGAAAGCCAACGTTTCGTTATTAAATTCGCTGATTCGGGATAAGGAATCGGTATTTCAAAAAGATAACCGCTTTTATACGATCGTCACATCCCCTAAAAGACCGATTGCGGCCATCGTGTCGACATCGAATAAACGCTTTTATGAAACGCTTTATCATCAGGCGACATTAACGCTGCCGCTGGGCATGATCTGCAGCATTATTATTTTGCTGGTCTGGTCCCGTACTCATCGTGAGCTTAATTCGCCGGGGCGTTTACTGCACCGGGCGCTGAACAAACGCCAGCTTTGCGTGCACTATCAACCGATTATTGATATTAAGAACAACCGGTGTGTCGGCGCGGAGGCGTTGTTACGCTGGCCGGGTTTTAACGGGCAGGTGATGAGCCCGGCTGAGTTTATTCCGCTGGCTGAAAATGAGGGGATGAGCGAGCGGATTACGGATTACGTCGTTGAGGAAGTGTTCAGCGATTTGGGCCATTTCCTGGCCGAGCATCCGCATCTCTATATTTCGATTAACCTGTCGGCCACGGATTTCCACTCCTCGCGGCTGATCGCCATGATTTCTGAGAAGGCTCGCCACTACGCCGTCCGCGCGCAGCAAATCAAAATTGAAGTGACGGAACGCGGTTTTATCGATGTGCCTAAAACCACGCCGGTGATTCAGGCTTTCCGTCAGGCGGGGTATGAAGTGGCGATCGATGATTTCGGTACCGGCTATTCGAACCTGCACAACCTCTACTCGCTGAACGTCGATATTCTGAAAATCGATAAATCGTTTATCGATACCTTAACGACCAACAGCACCAGCCACCTGATCGCCGAGCATATTATCGAGATGGCGCAAAGCCTGCGGCTGAAAACCATTGCGGAAGGGGTCGAGACGGCAGAGCAGGTGAGCTGGCTGTTGAAGCGCGGCGTCCAGTTTTGTCAGGGATGGCACTTCGCGAAAGCGATGCCGCCCCAGGAATTTATGACCTGGCAGCAGCAACCTTTGCACTGAGAGTAATTAATTCAACTGGTGGCGATAGTCGCTCGGCGTGCGGTCAAACTCGCGGCGAAACACGCGGGAAAAGGTTTGTTGCGACACATAGCCAAGATCCATCGCGATATCAAAAATCGGCCGCTGCGTTGAGCGTAGCGCCTGCGCCGCCAGCAGCAGCCTGCGCTGACGAATGTACTCACCCAGCGTCTGATGCATGACCGTGCGGAACATTCTCTGTAAATACCATTTCGAATAGCCCGACTTTTTCGCGACCACATCAATGTTCAACGGTTGGTCGATATGATCGTCAATCCATTCAATAAGCGTCTGAATAATCTGCTGATGCGACATAAGGTTGCCCCTCTGTAGATACAACTTTCTCGGTTGATTCGTCGTTTTCTCTGCGGGGGAGTATAATTCCTCAAGTTAACTTGAGGTAAAGAGGTTTTATGGAAAAGAGATTGCCGCGCATTAAAGCGCTGTTAACCCCCGGCGAAGTGGCAAAGCGAAGCGGCGTTGCGGTATCGGCGCTCCACTTCTATGAAAGCAAAGGGTTAATTAAAAGCATCCGCAACGGCGGCAACCAGCGTCGCTATACCCGCGACGTGCTCCGCTACGTGGCGATTATCAAAATTGCGCAACGAATCGGCATTCCCCTGGCTACCATTGGCGAGGCATTTGGCGTGCTGCCGGAAGGGCATACGCTGAGCCCGAAAGAGTGGAAAGAGCTTTCATCCCAGTGGCGAGAAGAGCTGGACAGGCGTATCCATACGCTGGTCGCGCTGCGTGATGAGCTGGACGGTTGTATCGGCTGCGGCTGCCTGTCGCGCAGCGACTGCCCGTTGCGTAACCCCGGCGACAAACTGGGCGAGCAGGGGACGGGAGCGCGGTTGCTGGAAGAGGATTGAGCGTGCGTGTAGCCCATTCGCCGGGTGGCGCTTCGCTTACCCGGCCTACCAAACCGTCAAATGTAGGCCGGGTAAGGCGCAGCCGCCACCCGGCAAAACCCCACATACATAAAGAACTAAAGCGCCACGAAGGGCGCTTTAGTTTTTCCCGGTCTTTGTCTTTCTCTCTATCCCGCTGGTTCACGGGAGGGTTTCCCCCGACGTCAGCACCCCTCATGTCGAGCTGGTTGGGGAGGTTCCGGATTGTGCTGACACTTTAATTCTATGTAAGACCCGTTTTTTCGCCAGCGTCGCTGACCGGTTTTTAGCCGAATTTTTTTCGCGGTGTTGTTCGATTTTCTATAGTTAAAAAGTATGAATAACAGGAGAAAACCATGCTCACGGTACACCACCTTAACCAGTCGCGCTCGCACCGCGTGATCTGGGCGCTGGAAGAACTCGGCCTGCCTTATGAGATCGTTCACTATCAGCGCGAAAAGAACATGCTTGCGCCGGAGGCTCTCAAAAAGGTGCATCCGTTGGGCAAATCGCCGGTCATCGAAGATAACGGGCTGATCCTCGCGGAGTCTGGCGCCATTCTGGAGTATCTGCAGGAAACATACGATGCCGAGTCGCGGCTTAAGCCTTTAGATCCGGCGCATAAGGTGCAGTATCGCTTCTGGCTGCACTACGCGGAAGGATCGCTGATGCCGCTGCTGCTAATGAAGCTGGTCTTCAGCAGTCTCGGCAAGCCGCCGGTGCCGTTTGGTATCCGAACCCTGGGCAAAGCGCTTGGGCAGGGGGTGCAGAAAGCGTACCTTAACCGCCAACTGGAAACCCATGCGCGCTTTATTGAGTCGCACCTTGCTAAAAACAGCTGGTTTGCCGGGGATTCGCTCAGCATGGCCGACATTCAAATGAGCTTCCCGATCTTTGCCCTGCTGGCGCGCGGCGGTATCGACAACCTGCCGCATAGTCAGGCATGGAAAACGAAAGTTGAAAACAGCCCCGGCTGGCAACGAACCCTGGCACAAGGGGGACCGTTATCCATTCCGGGTGAGGATTGAAATGTAAACAAATTGCGCATAGACGATAACGTTTGCGCATCCTCTGTTTATTTCTTCAGCGTCATAAGGGAATTTTAGCGAAAAACGATAAAGTTCAGTTGAAAAGGGCGGGGATTAGGCTAGATAATCGTTTGCCTTAATTTGACCACCCGTTTGTAAGCGCGGAGCTAAACGTTTGCTTTTTCTGTGACGCCCTTTCGTCGCAAACGCAACACAAGGATTTGACGTTTAGCTGGCAGTGGCGTCTCCACCTCGCTTACGGACTTCCTAAAAAACTCTCAGGGGATGTTTTCTATGTCTACGCCATCTGCGCGTACTGGCGGTTCACTTGACGCCATGTTTAAAATTTCGGCCCGCGGCAGCACCGTGCGCCAGGAAATCGTTGCCGGTTTGACAACGTTTCTGGCGATGGTTTATTCCGTCATCGTTGTGCCGGGCATGCTGGGCAAAGCGGGCTTCCCGCCAGCGGCTGTCTTTGTGGCGACCTGCCTTGTGGCCGGCGTGGGCTCTATCGTGATGGGCCTGTGGGCGAACCTGCCGCTGGCGATTGGTTGCGCCATCTCCCTGACCGCGTTTACCGCGTTCAGCCTGGTGCTGGGCCAGCACATCAGCGTACCGGTAGCGCTTGGCGCCGTGTTCCTGATGGGTGTGCTGTTTACCGTTATTTCAGCGACCGGCATCCGTAGCTGGATCTTGCGCAACCTGCCGCAGGGCGTGGCGCACGGTACCGGCATCGGCATCGGCCTGTTCCTGCTGCTGATCGCCGCCAATGGCGTCGGTCTGGTTATCAAGAACCCGCTGGACGGCCTGCCGGTTGCGCTGGGCCACTTCGCCAGCTTCCCGGTGATCATGTCGCTGATCGGCCTGGCGGTGATTATCGGTCTGGAAAAACTGAAAGTCCCGGGCGGCATTCTGCTGACTATTATCGGCGTGTCCATTGTGGGCCTGATTTTCGATCCGAACGTCCACTTCTCCGGCATTTTCGCCATGCCGTCGCTGAGCGATGACAAAGGCAACTCTCTGATTGGCAGCCTGGATATCGTTGGCGCGCTCAACCCGGTGATCCTGCCAAGCGTGCTGGCGCTGGTGATGACCGCCGTGTTTGACGCGACCGGTACCATTCGTGCGGTGGCCGGTCAGGCGAACCTGCTGGATAAAGACGGTCAGATTATTGACGGCGGCAAAGCGCTGACTACGGACTCCCTGAGCAGCGTCTTCTCGGGCCTGGTGGGCGCAGCGCCTGCGGCGGTGTACATCGAGTCCGCAGCGGGTACGGCGGCGGGCGGTAAAACCGGCCTGACGGCGATCACCGTGGGCGTGCTGTTCATGCTGATCCTGTTCCTCTCCCCGCTCTCCTATCTGGTTCCGGCGTACGCGACCGCGCCAGCGCTGATGTACGTTGGCCTGCTGATGCTGAGCAACGTGGCGAAAATCGACTTTGCGGATTTCGTTGACGCGATGTCTGGACTGATTACCGCAGTCTTCATCGTACTGACCTGTAACATCGTGACCGGCATTATGATCGGCTTCGCGTCGCTGGTGATTGGTCGTCTGGTCTCCGGTGAATGGCGCAAGCTGAACGTTGGCACCGTTGTGATTGCCGTTGCGCTGGTGGCGTTTTACGCGGGCGGCTGGGCAATCTGAGTTGTCCTTTGATGCGAAAACGGGTGGCTCAGGCCGCCCGTTTTTATTTTCAGGACTCATCCTGTTGCCTTTTGCGTTACTCTGGGGAAGATAGAATAAAAGGCACGACGCCTTCCGGAGTACATAAGCAACACAGCAAACAGGGAACGCATGGAAATCTTCTTCACAATACTCATCATGACCCTTGTGGTCTCGCTATCCGGGGTGGTTACACGCGTACTGCCCTTTCAGGTCCCCCTGCCATTAATGCAAATTGCCATCGGCGCGCTGCTGGCGTGGCCGACGTTTGGCCTGCACGTGGAATTTGACCCCGAACTGTTCCTCGTGCTGTTCATCCCGCCACTGCTGTTTGCCGATGGCTGGAAAACGCCCACGCGCGAGTTCCTTGAGCACGGGCGAGAGATCTTCGGCCTGGCGCTTGCGCTGGTGGTGGTCACCGTCGTCGGGATTGGTTTTCTGATCTACTGGACGGTACCGGGTATCCCGTTAATTCCTGCCTTTGCGCTGGCCGCCGTGTTGTCGCCAACCGATGCCGTGGCGCTGTCCGGCATTGTGGGCGAAGGCCGCATTCCGAAGAAAATCATGGGGATTTTACAGGGTGAGGCGCTGATGAATGACGCCTCCGGCCTGGTTGCCCTGAAGTCTGCCGTGGCCGTTGCGATGGGCACGATGGTCTTTACCGTCGGCGGCGCGACGCTGGAGTTCTTTAAGGTAGCCATCGGCGGTATTCTCGCGGGCTTCGTGGTGAGCTGGCTGTACGGCCGCTCATTGCGCTTCCTCAGCCGCTGGGGCGGCGATGAACCCGCGACGCAGATCGTGCTGCTGTTCCTGCTGCCGTTCGCCTCTTATCTGATTGCCGAACATATCGGCGTGTCGGGCATTCTGGCCGCGGTCGCGGCAGGGATGACCATCACCCGCTCCGGCGTGATGCGCCGCGCGCCGCTGGCGATGCGCCTGCGTGCCAACAGCACCTGGGCGATGCTGGAGTTTGTCTTTAACGGCATGGTGTTCCTGCTGTTGGGCCTGCAGCTGCCGGGCATTATGGAATCCTCGCTGGTGGCGGCGGAGGCCGATCCGAACGTTGAGGTCTGGATGCTGTTTACCGACATCGTGCTGATCTACCTGGCGCTGATGCTGGTGCGTTTCGGCTGGCTGTGGACGATGAAAAACTTCAGCGTCCGCTTCCTGAAGAAAAAACCGATGGAGTTCGGCTCGTGGACAACGCGTGAACTGCTGATCGCCTCTTTTGCGGGCGTACGCGGGGCGATAACCCTCGCCGGTGTGCTCTCCATTCCGCTGCTGCTGCCGACGGGCGATGTCTTCCCGGCGCGTTACGAACTGGTGTTCCTGGCGGCGGGGGTGATTTTGTTCTCCCTGTTCGTCGGCGTGATTATGCTGCCGATTTTGCTCCAGCATATTGATGTTGGCGATTCGACCCAGCAGCACAAGGAAGAGCGTATTGCGCGTGCGGCCACCGCCGAAGTGGCGATTGTCGCCATCCAGAAAATGGAAGAGCGCCTGGCCGCGGATGCGGAAGAGAACATCGACAATCAGCTGCTGACGGAGGTGAGTTCCCGCGTAATTGGTAACCTGCGTCGCCGCGCGGACGGGCGTAACGATGTAGAAAGCTCGCTGCAGGAGGAGAACCTGGAACGCCGGTTCCGTCTGGCCGCGCTGCGCTCAGAGCGTGCCGAACTGTACCACCTGCGCGCCACGCGCCAGATCAGCAACGAGACGCTGCAAAAGCTACTGCACGATCTGGACCTGCTGGAAGCGCTGTTGATAGAGAATCAGTAGCGCTGTTTTGCCGGGTGGCGGCTTCGCCTTACCGGGCCTACGGTTCGAACGTAGGCCCGGTAAGCGCAGCGCCACCGGGCACTATTCAGACCGCACCCAAAACCCCTCACAACACTGCAGCCACGCCTGCGCGCTCTGCGACAAATAGACCCCTTCACGCCAGATCATCCCTAACTGCCAGTGCAGATCGCTCTCCAGCGGGATCCAGCGCAGCGTGTTTTTGTCCAGACGCTCGCAAATCGGCTGCGGCAGAATGGCAATCCCCACGCCCGCCTGCACCATCGCGGCCAGGAAATCCCACTGACCGCTGCGCACCGCGATGCGTGGCTTGACGTTATGTTGGTTAAACAGCGTCATCAGCTGGCGGCTGAGAGCGAAGTCTTCGTTGTAGATCAGCAGAGGGTGTTCGCCGAGCAGCTCAGGCTTCACCGCGTCCCTTTTCAGCCAGTCGCCGGAGCGGGGAACCAGCACGCACAGCGGGTGGCTAAAGAGCGGAAGCGTCGCCAGGCCGCTCTCTTCCTCAACGGGGAGGGCGGTCATGGCCACGTCGAGCTCGCCGTTAGTGACGGCCTGCTGGACGGTTAAGCCACCAAACTCCGAAATCTTCAGCTCTACGCCAGGATAGCGCTGGCGAAACAGGCTAATCGGTCCGGCCATCATCATGCCGACCATCGGGGGAATGCCGAGGCGAAGCACCCCTTTGGTCAGATGATTAATATCGTCCAGCTCTGCTTCCAGCTGGCGGAACTCCGCCAGAATCGCCAGCCCGCGTTCGAACACCACGCGTCCGGTGTCGGTCAGCAGAAGCTTGCGCCCGTCGCGGATCAGCAGGGTACAGTTCAGTTCATCTTCGAGGTTTTTCAGCATCTTGCTGATGGTGGGCTGGGTAACAAACAACTTCTCCGCTGCGCGGGTAAAACTTTGCTGGCGAACCACTTCGACAAAATAGCGCAGCGTTCTTATGTCCATGATTATTCCTCGAAACTATACCTGTGATGATTTTAATTCATTTCAGTCCATACCGTGCGCTCACTATACTGGCGCCTCGTCTCATTTTTGAGGAAAACCCCCATGGCCGTGGCGTTAAGCCGTGTTACGCCTGCCGTTGTACAACGACTCCAGGTCCCGGTTCAGGTACTGCTCTACGCGGGACTGTTTGTTTTCGCCGAATATCTTGTCGGCTGGCTCCACCTGCCGCTGCCTGCCAACCTGGTGGGGATGCTGCTGATGTTGACGCTCATCCTCTGTCGCGTGATCCCCCTTAACTGGGTGCGCGCCGGGGCGCGCTGGCTGCTGGCGGAGATGCTGCTGTTCTTTGTGCCTGCCGTGGTGGCGGTGGTGAACTATGCGCAGCTGCTGATGGTGGACGGCTGGCGCATCTTCGCGGTGATCGCGCTGAGTACGCTGATGGTGCTGGGAGCGACCGCCTGGGTGGTGGATAAAGTGTATCGCTTTGAAATCAGCAGGCACAAACATGACTAACTTTCAGATCAGCGTCTTGTGCCTGATCGCGACGCTGGCGATCTACTTTGCCAACAAGTGGCTGTATCGCCGGTTTCATGCGCTGCCGCTGATGCCGCTGGTCTTCACGCCGATCCTGCTGGTGCTGATGCTGGTCTTCGGCCACATCTCCTGGCAGAACTACATTGGTGAATCCCACTGGCTGCTGTGGCTGCTCGGCCCGGCGACCATCGCCTTTGCCGTGCCCGTTTACGACAACCTGGCGATTATCAGGCGCCACTGGATGTCGCTCAGCGCAGGCGTGATCACCGCTACGGTGGTCGCGGTCTGTAGCTCCGTCTGGCTGGCGAGACTGTTTACGCTGCCCGATGAAATTCAGCGCAGCCTGGCCGTGCGCTCGGTGACCACGCCGTTTGCGCTCGCGGCGGCGAAACCCCTCGGCGGACAGCCGGACCTGGTGGCGCTGTTTGTGGTGGTGACGGGCGTCTTTGGGATGGCGGTGGGCGATATGCTCTTTCTGCGGCTTTCTATTCGGGAAGGAATGGCCAAAGGCGCGGGGTTTGGCGCGGCGTCGCACGGCGCGGGCACGGCACGCTCCTATGAGCTGGGCCAGCAGGAGGGCGTTGTCGCGAGCCTGGTGATGATGCTGTCGGGCGTGGTAATGGTGCTGATTGCGCCGCTGGTGGCGTGGGTGATGTTTTAAGCTCCCCGGCCAGAATGGCCGGGGAGAAAGGTTTAGTGCGCGCGGCCCTGCTCAACGCCAAGACCGGTTTGTGAACGAATAAACTGGGCGCGGAATTTCTCGCGCTCCAGGTTACCTTCCGGCGAATTGTCGGTAGCCGAGAAGACCCAGATACCGATAAACGCCACGGCAATGGAGAACAGCGCCGGATATTCATACGGGAAGATGGCGCTGGCGTGACCGAGGATCTGCACCCAAATCGTCGGGCCCAGAATCATCAGGATCACCGCCGTCAGCAGCCCCAGCCAGCCGCCAATCATCGCGCCACGGGTGGTCAGCTTCGACCAGTACATGGAGAGCAGGATGATCGGGAAGTTACAGCTTGCCGCGATGGAGAAGGCCAGCCCCACCATAAAGGCGATGTTTTGCTTCTCGAACAGAATGCCCAGCAGGATCGCCACGACGCCCAGCACCAGCACGGTGATTTTAGAAACCTTCAGCTCATCGCGCTCGCTCGCGCCTTTGCGGAAGACGTTGGCGTAGAGGTCATGCGAGACCGCCGACGCGCCGGCCAGCGTTAAACCCGCAACCACCGCAAGAATGGTGGCGAAGGCCACGGCAGAGATAAAGCCGAGGAACAGGTTGCCGCCAACCGCGTCTGCCAGATGCACCGCCGCCATGTTGTTACCGCCAATCAGCGCGCCTGCCGCATCTTTAAACGCCGGGTTCGCCCCCACCAGCATGATCGCGCCAAAGCCGATAATAAAGGTCAGGATATAGAAGTAACCCATGAAGCCGGTCGCGTAGAAGACGCTCTTGCGCGCTTCACGCGCGTCGCTCACGGTGAAGAAGCGCATCAGGATATGCGGCAGACCCGCCGTGCCAAACATCAGGCCGAGACCGAGAGAGAGCGCGGATATCGGATCTTTCACCAGCCCGCCCGGGCTCATGATGGCTTCCCCTTTCGGGTGGACCGCCATGGCTTCAGTGAACAGGTTATTGAAGCTGAACCCGACGTGCTTCATCACCATAAAGGCCATAAAGCTGGCGCCGAACAGCAGCAGGACGGCTTTGATGATCTGCACCCAGGTCGTCGCCAGCATGCCGCCGAACAGCACGTACATCACCATCAGCACGCCCACCAGCACCACCGCGATGTGGTAGTTCAGGCCGAACAGCAGTTGGATCAATTTACCCGCGCCCACCATCTGCGCAATCAGGTACAGCGCCACCACCACCAGCGAACCGCAGGCGGAGAGGGTGCGAATCGGTCCCTGCTTCAGGCGATAGGAGGCCACGTCGGCGAAGGTGTAGCGGCCCAGATTGCGCAGGCGCTCGGCAATCAGGAACAGAATGATCGGCCAGCCGACGAGGAAGCCGAGGGAGTAAATCAGGCCGTCATAGCCGGAGGTGTAGACCAGCGCGGAGATCCCGAGGAACGAGGCGGCGGACATAAAGTCACCCGCAATCGCCAGCCCGTTCTGGAAGCCGGTAATGTTGCCGCCTGCGGTGTAGTAATCGTTACGGGAGCGCACGCGTTTCGACGCCCAGTAAGTGATATACAGCGTCAGCACCACGAAAATCAGGAACATCACAATCGCCTGCCAGTTGGTTGGCTGGCGCTGTACCTCGCCGGTAATCGCATCTGCCGCGTGGGCGGCAAAGGGAAGCGTGGCGGCGAGCGCCGTCAGAATTCTCTTCATGATGCTTTTACCTCTTGCAGTACCGCTTTATTAAGGCGATCGAATTCACCGTTCGCGCGCCAGACGTAGACGCCGGTCAGCACAAATGAAATCACGATGACGCCAATGCCAATCGGAATACCGCGCGTCACGCTGGTGCCCTCGTGCAGCGGGGTGCCCAGCCAGTGCGGCGCAAAGGCGATCAGCAGAATAAAGCCGACATAGATAATCAGCATGATGATGGAAAGGGTGAAGGCAAACCGTTGCCGCTTATCGACGAGCTCCCTGTAGTGCGCACTATTCTCTATCTGCTGACAAATATGGTCATTCATCACAGAGTCTCCAAAGGTAAGGTTGGTTTGTTTTTATCCCCTCTCCCCTATGGGGAGAGGGTGAGGGGAGAGGGAGAAAACACTAGGAAGGCATTGCGATGGCCTGCTTCTCTTCGAGCAGTTTTTCCACCACGCCAGGATCTGCGAGCGTTGAGGTATCACCGAGGTTGCTGGTGTCCCCTGCCGCGATTTTGCGCAAGATACGGCGCATGATTTTGCCGGAGCGGGTTTTCGGCAGCGAGTCGGTCCAGTGCAGCACGTCCGGCGTCGCCAGCGGGCCAATCTCTTTACGCACCCAGTTGCGCACCTCAGCATAGAGCTCTGGCGACGGCTCTTCCCCGTGGTTCAGGGTGACGTAAGCGTAAATTGCCTGGCCCTTGATGTTGTGCGGAATGCCGACAACGGCGGCTTCGGCAATCTTCGGATGCGACACCAGCGCCGATTCAATCTCCGCGGTGCCCAGACGGTGGCCGGAGACGTTCAGCACGTCGTCCACGCGTCCGGTGATCCAGTAATAGCCATCTTCATCACGACGCGCGCCGTCACCGCTGAAGTACATGTTTTTAAAGGTCGAGAAGTAGGTCTGCTCGAAGCGATCGTGATCGCCGAACAGGGTACGCGCCTGACCCGGCCACGAGTCCGTGATCACCAGGTTGCCTTCGGTGGCCCCTTCCAGTGGGTTGCCTTCGTTATCCACCAGCGCAGGCTGTACGCCGAAGAACGGACGCGTTGCCGAGCCCGCTTTCAGCTGCGTGGCGCCCGGCATCGGGGTGATCATAAAGCCGCCGGTTTCGGTCTGCCACCAGGTGTCCATGACCGGGCATTTCTCGTTGCCGATTTTCTTCCAGTACCACTCCCAGGCTTCCGGGTTAATGGGCTCACCCACGGAACCGAGAATGCGCAATGAAGAGCGGTCGGTGCCTTCGATGGCTTTGTCGCCTTCCGCCATTAACGCGCGGATGGCCGTTGGTGCGGTGTAGAGAATGTTGACCTGGTGTTTGTCGACCACCTGGCACATACGCGCCGGGGTCGGCCAGTTCGGCACGCCTTCAAACATCAGCGTGGTGGCGCCACAGGCCAGCGGACCGTACAGCAGGTAGCTGTGTCCGGTGACCCAGCCCACGTCGGCGGTACACCAGTAGATGTCGCCCGGGTGGTAGTCGAAGACGTATTTGAAGGTAGTGGCCGCGTAGACCAGATAACCGCCGGTGGTGTGCAGCACGCCTTTCGGTTTGCCGGTTGAGCCAGAGGTATAAAGAATGAAGAGCGGATCTTCCGCGTTCATCTCTTCCGGCTGATGCTGGTCGCTCGCCTTTTCAATCAGGTCGCTCCACCACAGGTCGCGCCCCTCGTGCCAGTCGATTTTGCCGCCGGTACGCTTAAGGACGATGACGTTGCTGACCGTGTTGACGTTCGGGTTTTTCAGCGCTTCGTCGACGTTTTTCTTCAGGGGGATACTGCGTCCTGCGCGCACGCCTTCATCGGCGGTGATCACCAGTTTTGAGCTTGAATCGACAATACGACCCGCAACCGCCTCTGGCGAGAACCCACCGAAAATAACGGAATGAATCGCGCCGATACGCGCACAGGCCAGCATGGCCACCGCCGCTTCCGGCACCATCGGCATATAGATAGCGACCACGTCGCCTTTTTTAATGCCTTTATCCAGCAGGACGTTGGCAAAGCGGCACACGTCGCGGTGCAGTTCTTTATAGGTAATGTGTTTGCTCTGCGAGGCATCATCGCCTTCCCAGATAATCGCCGTCTCGTTCCCGCGCGCGGCAAGGTGACGGTCCAGACAGTTTGCCGCCAGGTTCAGCGTGCCATCTTCATACCATTTAATGGAGACGTTACCGGGCGCAAAGGAGGTGTTCTTTACCTTCTGATAAGGTTTGATCCAGTCAAGGATATGGCCCTGCTCACCCCAGAAGGTGTCCGGGGCGGTAATAGATTGCTGATATTTCTCGTGGTACTGCTCCGGGTTGATCAGGCAACGGTCCGCAATGTTTGCGGGAATGTCATGTTTGTGTATTTGGCTCATGGCTTTTTTTCTCCTTGTAAGATGTTAATAATATGTCACAAAAACGTTAATAGTAGGGGCTTTACAAGCTTTGTTTATTATTTGGGCGACAGATCACGCATTGTTTGAACAGGTTGAAAAATGAGCGAATGAAACTTTGAAGGAAAATAATTTATGCTGACGATTATTCACATTTATGTTTAAAAAAGGTTTTTTATAACAAAAGGTTATTTATTAGAATCAGGAGAAACTCCCGTCACAGACGCTTTTACGAGTGAAATGCGTCGTTCTTTAAGGCTTGCGCAACAGGCCGCGCAAATGATACTCATACGCCGCGTTAAAAAATCCCATAAATCGACGCAACACAATTCATACCCTTTCAGTATGTCCCCATATTCATGCAGTTTAAGTGAATAAGGCGCTTCATTGAGGAAGTCAGTTTCTATGAAAAACGTTAAAGTCAGCCTGGCCTGGCAGATCTTAATCGCCCTTGTGCTGGGCATCCTGCTGGGCAGTTACCTCCACTATCACAGCGACAGCCGCGACTGGCTGATTGCGAACCTGCTTTCACCGGCAGGGGATATCTTTATTCATCTGATCAAGATGATCGTAGTACCGATTGTGATCTCGACGCTGGTGGTGGGTATTGCAGGCGTCGGCGATGCGAAGCAGTTAGGCCGTATTGGTGCGAAAACCATTATCTATTTCGAAGTGATCACTACGGTTGCGATCATTCTCGGTATTACCCTGGCGAACGTGTTCCAGCCGGGTTCCGGGATTGATATGTCGCAGCTGGCGACGGTGGATATTTCGAAATACCAAAGTACGACCGCTGACGTGCAAAGCCATGCACACGGCCTGATGGGCACGATCCTTTCTCTGGTACCGACCAACATCGTGGCGTCGATGGCGAAGGGCGAGATGCTGCCTATTATCTTCTTCTCGGTCCTGTTTGGTCTGGGGCTCTCTTCACTGCCCGCGACGCACCGCGAACCGCTGGTGACCGTGTTCCGCTCGATCTCCGAAACCATGTTTAAAGTGACCCACATGGTGATGCGTTACGCGCCGGTAGGGGTGTTTGCGCTTATCGCCGTCACCGTGGCGAACTTCGGTTTTGCCTCCCTCTGGCCGCTGGCGAAGCTGGTGCTCCTGGTGCACTTTGCCATCCTGTTCTTTGCGCTGGTGGTGCTGGGAATTGTGGCGCGTCTGTGTGGGCTGAGCATCTGGATCCTGATTCGTATCCTGAAAGATGAGCTGATTCTGGCCTACTCCACGGCAAGCTCTGAGAGCGTGCTGCCGCGTATTATTGAGAAGATGGAAGCCTACGGCGCGCCAGCGTCGATCACCAGCTTCGTGGTGCCGACCGGTTACTCCTTTAACCTGGATGGTTCCACGCTCTACCAGAGTATCGCCGCTATCTTTATTGCGCAGCTGTATGGCATTGACCTGTCGCTGTGGCAGGAGATCGTCCTGGTGCTGACCCTGATGGTGACGTCTAAAGGTATCGCAGGCGTACCGGGCGTTTCGTTCGTGGTGCTGCTGGCGACGCTGGGCAGCGTAGGCATTCCGCTGGAAGGCCTGGCCTTTATCGCGGGTGTGGACCGTATCCTCGACATGGCGCGTACGGCGCTGAACGTGGTGGGGAATGCGCTGGCGGTGCTGGTTATCGCCAAGTGGGAACACAAATTCGACCGTAAAAAGGCGCTGGCGTATGAACGCGAGGTGCTGGGTCGTTTTGATAAGACGGCTGACCAGTGATGTAAAAAGCCGGGTGGCGGCTTCGCCTTACCGGGCCTACACAAGCCGTAGGCCCGGTAAGCGCAGCGCCACCGGGCAATGGTTTACTCCCCGCTCAACGCATCAAACTCTTCGCACCCCGTATCAAACCCTTCCGTACAGCTCAGGTTTAACCAGTACAGCGCTTTCTGTTTATTGGGCGTGATAAAGCCTTTCTCACCCTGCCTGAACAACATCCCAGCCCAGTACTCGGCGTAGCCGGTGCGCGAAAGGGCTGAACTCCGCTTGAACCACGAGGCGGCCTGCACGTCATCCTGCGCTACCTCGACGCCGTTGGCATAAATCAGCCCCAGCAGCAGCTGTGCATCGACCGCAGAGTCGCTGTCGATATCTTCGGTTGCCGTGTGCAGCAGTCTGATGGCCTGGGGATAGTCCGTTTTTCCCGCCTGAGTATTCACCAGGATGCGCGCCAGCATGATCGCGCCGCGTTTGCTGCCAGCAATGTTTGCCTGTTGGGCCAGGGCTTTGGCCTGTGTGTAATCGCCCTGCGTAAAGAGGATTTGCGAGAGCAACCCCATGGCGTCGACATCGCCGCCTTTCGCGGCTTTCTCGGCCCACAGCGCGGCCTGCTTGCTGTCGCCGGAGCTGAAGTACGTATCGGCAAGATAATACTGGGCACGCGCATCACCGGCTTCCGCCTGTTTCCGATACTGGCTGCCTATCTCATCGGCGCGGGCGAAGGACGTTAAAAACACTAACAACAGAAAAATGGCTTTCATGGATTCTTATCATCTGGGTACACGCCGCGCAGTATAATCGCGGGCGCAAAAGAAAAAAATGGGTGCATTAAGACCTCAGCATCCTACAAGCCGGGCGGAACCGTTGTTCCGCCCGTAGAGGTTAGCCTGGGTTGCAGGCTAATTTAGCCGCCACCTCCTGATGCTCACTCTTTATTGAAAACTCGCAGAGCCTGCCGCGAGTAATAAAGGTAAAGATCACTATCGTCAGGCAAATAATAAAGACGATGCCTAACGCAGTTTTTAATGGCGTCATGCCTTTTACTCCTTGTGTAAAAAAGAATAAGAGGCTACTCTCAACCTGTTGGGTGTTGAGGGGTAGCCTCGGGTTGTACTGACCCCAAAAAGTTGGACAGTTAAACAC
>NZ_KV787839.1:0-16613 GCF_001807145.1 Enterobacter sp. HMSC16D10 | reverse complement strand
ACGCGGTGGCCAGTTTTTGTTGACCACTTCACTCGCGCAGTTCCATAACTTTAGGATGCGTTTCAGGTGCATCGTCAGGAAGAGGCAAGCCAGATGGATTGAAGATCCGCACCTCTGCGCCCATGGCAGTCAGCAACCTTGCTGCTTCCTCTGTTGCCAGTCGACTGTATGAGCGTTCACGTACAGAGCCATACAGCATCAGGATACGGGGAGGGTGGGGAATTGCAGGTACGTGGAATTTTGCCTCTGTGATGGAGGTATCGAACAGGCCTGCATCAACATTCTTAAGTTCAGTGGGCATATTATTCTCCGACGTCGTTATTGGTATTGTGCAGTCCATCTGCGCCTGTGCAACATTCTTCCGTCAGAAAGGCAATCAGCGCACTAAGTTTTTCATAGCAGGCATGGCAATACAGAGTTCTTCCCTGACGTTCCTGACGAACCAGCGATACTGATATCAGGGATGAAATATGATGACTCAGTGTCGATGCTGGGATCTCAAGTTGCTTCTGTAGATCGCCCACGGGCAGGCCCTGAGGCCCTGCTTTGACCAATTTTTTGTAAATCCCTAGCCTTGTAGCATGCCCAAGTTCTTTCAGCACCGTCGACGCACTGATAAGTTCCATACTCGTTCTCACAATCAATGATTCTATATTTCTAGAATAATGGAAATGTTTTTTTCTTTCAACCTTCAATCTGTCTGGTTGGGGAGTTGTTGAGAGCGGCTAAGTAATCGTTGCGAGCCATCATGTTTGTAGGACTAATGTGTTGGATGGATTAAGCTCTTTCCTTTGTCTAACGCTGCTTTTAGCGCAAAGTGAACTTCAGAACTTCGCATACCAAAGAAGATAAATAATTGTATAACGTTTGCTATACATGAATATTATGCTATCTTTGTAAAGCAAATGCTATACAGAGGTGTCTCATGAAATCAGATGTTCAACTTAATCTTAGAGCAAAGGAATCACAGCGGGCGCTCATTGATGCTGCTGCGGAAATTCTTCACAAATCACGAACAGACTTCATCCTGGAAATGGCCTGTCAGGCCGCTGAGAACGTGATCCTCGATCGCCGGGTCTTTAATTTTAACGATGAACAATATGCCGAATTCATCGACATGCTTGATGCCCCTGTTGCAGATGATCCTGCCATAGATAAACTGCTGGCAAGGAAACCTCAGTGGGACGTGTAACAGTACCAGAACCTTTATCCAGCTTTCATCAGGTGGCGGAATTCGTTTGCGGTGAAACTGTTCTGGATGACTGGTTAAAGCAGAAAGGCCTCAAAAACCAGGCTCTCGGATCGGCCAGAACGTTTGTAGTGTGTAAAAAAGACACGAAACAAGTAGCCGGTTTTTACTCTCTGGCCACCGGGAGCGTCAACCATACAGAAGCGACAGGCAATCTTCGGCGTAACATGCCCGATCCCATCCCTGTTATTATACTTGCCCGTCTTGCTGTCGATCTCTCTTTCCGCGGAAAAGGGCTTGGCGCTGATTTACTTCATGATGCAGTGCTTCGTTGCTATCGGGTTGCCGAGAATATTGGTGTACGTGCAATCATGGTTCATGCACTCACCGAAGAAGCTAAAAATTTCTACATTCACCATGGTTTCAAACCATCACAAACTCAGCAACGGACATTATTTCTTAAACTCCCTCAATAGAACGCGAAGACTATTACGCTCAAAGCGCCGGGAGCGAGAATCGGATGGTCCGTCTAATGTTAATTCAGTAGAAACGCTTCACGAAAGAAGATGACGAACAGTTATTGATGAGACTGTATGACCTGCTCCCCGTTGATTAGTACACCCCGATGTTAGTAATGTCTTCATAAGCCACATGAGGACATCCCCATGAAGAAGCGTTTTTCCGACGAACAGATCATCAGTATTCTCCGCGAAGCCGAAGCTGGGGTACCCGCCCGTGAACTCTGCCGCAAGCATGCCATTTCCGATGCCACGTTTTACACCTGGCGTAAGAAGTATGGCGGTATGGAGGTGCCTGAAGTTAAGCGCCTGAAGTCGCTTGAGGAAGAGAACACCAGACTCAAGAAGCTGCTTGCCGAAGCCATGCTGGATAAAGAGGCGCTTCAGGTGGCTCTTGGGCGAAAGTACTGACGACAGACCAGAAGCGGGAAGCCGTGATGTTGATGTGTGATGCGACCGGTCTGTCGCAACGTCGTGCCTGCAGGCTTACAGGTTTATCCCTGTCGACCTGCCGCTATGAGGCTCACCGTCCGGCTGCTGATGCGCATTTATCAGGGCGCATCACTGAGCTGGCACTAGAGCGCAGGCGTTTTGGCTACCGTCGTATTTGGCAGTTGCTGCGCCGTGAAGGGCTTCATGTTAATCATAAGCGCGTGTACCGGCTTTATCACCTCAGTGGCCTGGGCGTAAAACGCAGAAGACGTCGTAAAGGGCTGGCAACAGAACGTCTGCCGCTGCTCCGTCCGGCGGCGCCCAATCTGACCTGGTCGATGGATTTCGTCATGGACGCACTTTCCACCGGTCGCAGGATCAAGTGTCTTACCTGCGTCGATGATTTCACAAAGGAATGCCTGACGGTCACTGTTGCCTTTGGGATTTCAGGCGTTCAGGTCACGCGTATTCTGGACAGCATTGCACTGTTTCGAGGCTATCCGGCGACGATAAGAACTGACCAGGGGCCGGAGTTCACTTGCCGTGCACTGGATC
Source organism: Enterobacter sp. HMSC16D10 (assembly GCF_001807145.1). Classification (NCBI taxonomy): domain Bacteria; kingdom Pseudomonadati; phylum Pseudomonadota; class Gammaproteobacteria; order Enterobacterales; family Enterobacteriaceae; genus Enterobacter; species Enterobacter sp. HMSC16D10. Next base: position 13,919 of record NZ_KV787839.1, on the reverse strand, counting down.
AATGGGCCTTTGAGCATGGTGTTGAGTTGCGCTTAATCCAGCCGGGCAAGCCAACGCAGAACGGATTTATTGAGAGCTTTAACGGACGATTTCGCGATGAATGTTTGAATGAGCACTGGTTCAGCGATATCGTTCATGCCAGGAAAATTATTAATGACTGGCGGCAGGATTATAACGAATGCCGCCCGCACTCCACGCTGAATTATCAGACACCGTCTGAATTTGCAGCGGGCTGGAGAAAGGGTCATTCTGAGAATGAAGATTCCGACGTTACTAACTGAGTGTTGTATCTAATCGTGGGGGCAGGTCATGTAAGGCGAAAGGAAAGAAACGGCGGGATGGATAATTCGAGTACGGAATACTCTATTTAGCGTTAGCTGGAAACAAAAAAGAGCCCATGTATTCAATGGACTCTTTCTCTGATGCCTCGGTTAATCTGTCCAACTTTTTGGGGTCAGTACACCCACGAGGCCACCTGTATGCCTAGACAACATCAGGATAGCCTCTTAGATGCCGCAAGGCAAGGAGATGTATGGGTCTTGTTAACACCAAGCTGTAATGTCCCCTTTGAACCATTCTAAAATGTCCCCAGACAATTCTCTGGGGGATTTTTCATGATCAAAGAGACTGTTACGATGAGTCATAAGGAACTCCACCGACTTCAGATTATTCAGGAGTCAATTAATCGACATATTACTCAGGAACAAGCTGCGGCACGCATTGGCATTTCTATTCGGCAGGTTAAACGTCTGGTGCAACGGTATAGAAATGAAGGGCCTTCTGGTCTGGTTTCCCACCGACGTGGAAAGCGTCCTAATAATTCCTTTTCTACTGAATTCAGAGCAACAGTAATTTCACTCCTCAAAGGCCGTTACGCTGATTTTGGACCTACGTTTGCGTGCGAAAAATTGCGCGAGATACACGGTTTATCTTTATCCGTTGAAACTCTCAGAAAGTGGATGATAGAAGAGGGGTTATGGCGTGAACGCCGTCGTAAAATTGCCCGTATATATCAACGCCGCATGCGACGACCATCTTACGGTGAACTGATCCAGATTGATGGCTCACCTCATGACTGGTTTGAAAATCGAGGCCCCAGATGTACACTGATCGTTTTCATTGATGATGCCACCAGTGCGTTGATGGCGTTGCGTTTTGTGCCTGCTGAAACAACCCGGGCTTACATGGAAACCCTCCGGGGTTACCTTAATGATCATGGCGTACCGCTCGCTCTCTACTCTGATAGACACAGTATATTCAGGGTAAATAACCCAGAGCGGGAAGGTGAGCTGACCCAGTTCACTCGTGCGATAAAGACACTGGGCATCGAGCCAATCCATGCCAACAGCCCGCAGGCAAAAGGGCGGGTAGAGCGCGCCAATCAGACACTACAGGACAGGCTGGTCAAAGAAATGCGGCTTCAGAATATCAGTGATATTGAAACAGCAAATGCATGGTTGCCGACCTTTATTGAAGCCTATAACAACCGGTTCGCTACGTCGCCTCGTACTACTGATAATGCTCATCTTGATGTGCACCATTCTGAAGAGGATCTGGGTTATATCTTCAGCCTACAGGCGAAGCGCGTTCTGTCTAAAAATCTCACTTTCCAGTACAAAAGCAGTGCGTTTCAGGTACGCAGTGAGGGCCGGGGATATCGACTTAGGCATTCGGTTGTTACTGTATGCGAGAACTTTGACGGTGAAATTAACGTTCTGTATGACGGGAAAGCGCTGGGCTGGGAAAAGTATGTTGATGGCCCGGAGCCTATACCACTGGATGATGAAAAGAGTGTCCATGAACGAGTGGATAATGCCCGTATTGATTTACGCTCAAAATACTATGTTAAACCTAAAGCTGACCATCCCTGGCTTACGCGCCGAACGCAAAGTCATCAGCAAGTTAAGCCCCCGAAGTTACCTAAAAAGAAGCCTGATCCCGATAAAAAAGATTGAAACCAAGATCGATTCGGTTGAGTGCATATCCATTCATAGGGTAGATTCTTAAGTCGCGTTTCTGGTGTTCATTTTCGGGTGGTTTGTTACTTGTTTTACCGGGGATATGCCAGAAACGCGCTGAGTCAGTCTGGGCGGTGCGCGTAATGCGGCGTTATGGTAAATAGCCTATGCTAATGTCCGCTAAGAGCGAGAAGCGGACGTTTGGTTGACGAACTATATATATAAAAAAACATAGCCCGTCAGAATTGTGTTTTAGGGTTTGCTGATAACTGCAACATATAAAATTGAACCATCATTTTCATGGCTTACCGGTCCACTGACCCGTACCAGGTCCTGAGCATCGAAGTGCTGCCCGTTCCAGACTTTCTGCGGGATGCGGACTTTGATGGTACCGGTTGGGTCGCGGAACGTATACCACTCGTCCTGCTGCTGGCTGACAACATTGCCTTCCAGTGTGATCCACGCCCCTTCGTGCATTGACGATACGATCTGAATCCGGCTTTGACTATTCTCCTGCTGAACTTTATGACCGGCATACATGTGCTCAGTGACGACAGGCTCTTTCTCTGCGGAGAAGCCACCTTGCGCTGCCAGAGCAGGAATGGCGATGAACGAAGTGAGTAACACTCCGGTGACGAACTGACTGAAATATTGTTTTTGCATAGCAGATTCCATTTATAATTTTACATCCCCCATGGGGGATATTGTCGATGATAAATGAGCGGCTATAAAAGCTCAATTCCTATCCCCGGCAGGGGGATAAAAATATGATGGGCTTCAGAAATATAAAACCCACCGGTTGGTGGGTTCAGGCGTGAGATTCATACAGGAGAAAATCAGCTCGTTACGCCGATCCAGCCGTGATAGCCCATGTAAATGCCGACAAGTGCAATCAGTACGCTTGAGAAGTATGGAGCCCGCCGCGCCAGCGTATCCAGGCCACTCCAGCGTTTGGTTGCCTGACGAACGCTGAAAGCCGCCGCTGCGCCCACTGAAACCAGCGTGATCGCTAAACCGATGCTGAAACACAGTACCAGCGCGGCACCGAGCGTAAATTCCTTCACCTGGATGCAGAGCAGCAAAACGGTAATGGCTGCCGGGCAAGGAATAAGGCCGCCGGTCAGGCCGAACAGGATTATTTGTCCGGTGGTTACGCTGCGATTCGCAAAACGTTTTTTGATGTCGTTCGCATGCGCTTTTTCGTGAGCATCCTGATATTCGCGAGAATTAACATCCAGACCTTCCAGCGAGGAATGATCGTGGTCGTGTTCATGTTCACGGAATTCCACATCATAATCATGCACATGGCCGCGATGGCCTAAAGACAGGCGAACATCAAAGCTGTGTGGCTCCGGGATCGCCAGGGCCGATTCCATAAACCCGTCTTTTTCGACGAAATCAAATACCTGTGAAAATGTCCCTGGACCACGGTTGGTCACCAGAGAAATGTCGCGAGCTTCCCATTTCTTGCCGCTGAGCGAGCGTAAACGCCAGTGAGGGGGTTGTCCTTCTTCGAAAATCGAGAGTTCAACGCTGCCATGGCCCGTATCGATGATGCGGGTTTCGTCATGATCGTGATGACCGTGGCTGTGTTCCTCTTCCTGCTCCATCTTCCACAGCTTTTCGCCGCGCCAGGTTCGCCAGAACATCCATGCCGCCGTACCGAGAATGATGACGGCGGAAATCAGCTGAAACCAGGGTTCGGCTGATTCAGCAGTGAATTTCTGACTGATATACATTCCGCCGAACGCAATGAGCCAGACAACAGACGTATGAGAAATTGTCGCGGCAAGCCCCAGTAATACCGCTTGCTTGACCGTTCCCCGGATGGCCACAATAAAGGCGGCCATCATCGTTTTGGAATGCCCTGGCTCCAGTCCGTGAAGCGCACCGAGCAAAATAGCGCTGGGGATGAACAGCCAGGCATTGGCCACGCCTTGCTGTAAAAGAGTGGAAAAATCAGTCATGTTTCGCTTGCCTTAAAGATATTTAGTTATCTCTTTAAATTCGCTAAGCGTCTTATCAGACTCCGTGTGGTCAGCATGAAGGGCATCCTCCAGGCAGTGATCCAGATGGTCATGAATTAAGGTACGCTTCGCATTCGTTATCGCCTTTTCCACAGCGTGCAGTTGCTGGGCGATATCCAGACATGCTTTCTCATCTTCGAGCATCTGGATGGTACTTTTCAGGTGCCCTGCGGCACGTTTAAGTCTTTTAATAATGTCAGGGTGTGATGCATGAACGGTCATGGTTTATCCTCTCCAGGTGGAAGGGATAAGATAATGTGTATCAACGCCATGGTCACACTTTTTATCGGCTTATCCTCTCCTGATACGTTGTCTTTTTTTGGGAAATTACTTCTCTTTCTTCGGCCAGGACGGATGTTCATCGTCAATGACGAAATCATGCTCATGGGTCGATTCGTTGTTTGTTTCCGGGTCTTTGTGGCTGTGAACCTGAGCGTACACTTCATGCTCAGGACGCCAGATAAGTACGGCGGTGACCAGCGACAATGTTGCCACAACAGTCAGGGCGATGAATGAAGCCTGTGTCCCCCATGCCGCACCAACCCATCCGGCCATCGGATAAGTCACCAGCCAGCATGAATGTGACAGTGCAAACTGGGCGGCAAACAGCGCCGGTCTGTCTTCCGCTGTTGACGAACGGCGCAGCAGGCGACCACCCGGTGTCTGAGAAAGTGAATAGCCCACCCCCAGCAGTGCCCAGAGCACAACCAGCGTGATGTAATCCTTCAGGAAAATGCCTGACCCCAGGCCAATGACTAAAAGCGCCGTACCTGCAAGCATCGGCATACGGTCGCTCATGTTGTCGAGGAGTCTGGGGAGAACCAGGGCCGATACCATGGACCCCACGCCGAAGAAGGCCAGCGCAATAGCGGTAGACCGCTGTGAGAAACCAAAGTCCGCCTGAACCAGAACGACGGTGTTGACGATAACCATTGCACTCGCTGCCGCTACGGCCATGTTGAGTGCCAGCAGGCCGCGCAGTCTGGGCGTTTTCAGGAAGATGCGCATACCTCGTGTAGTTTTGTCATAGATGCTGCGTTTGACCGTTAACGCTTTCATCTTCGGCAGTGTCACGGAAACAACCAGAGCTGCTGAAGCAAGGAACCCGACTGCCGTACCGGCAAACAGGTTGTGGAAACTCATGACCGTCAGCAGTGCAGCCGCCAGCATAGGGCTGATGACGCTTTCAAGATCGTAGGCCAGACGTGACAGAGACAGCGCCCGGGTATATTCACGTTCGTCAGGAAGAATATCCGGGATAGTTGCCTGGAAAGTAGGCGTAAACGCCGCCGAGGCAGCCTGAAGAATGAAGATCAGGATGTAGATTTCCCATATCTGGGTGACAAAAGGCAGCGTGATAGCCACGAGAGCGCGAACCAGGTCCAGTGTTACCAGCATGGTGCGACGCGGGAATTTATCGGCAAAAGCCGCCGCCACGGGCGCAACAAGAATATAGGCGCTCATTTTGATAGCCAGCGCGGTACCCAGCACTGCCCCGGCTCTGTCACCTGCGAGATCGTAGGCCAGTAACCCTAACGCAACGGTCGCCAGACCGGTGCCAATAAGGGCGATAACCTGTGCCATAAACAGGTGGCGATAGGTACGATTAGAAAGAATGTTGAGCATCAGGAAATCTCTTGGTTTGAAATCACATCCCCCCCAGGGGGATATTCAAAGCATAGAGGGACCTGAAAAAAATGACAAGCTTTATCCGGGTGAGGAGGATACTGATTCGTCTGTTATCTTGGATGTTAAATAAAAAAGCTTCAGGTATCCCAGCGTTATACCTGAAGCAGCATAAAAAGTGTCGAAGGTGTTATCGCCGCTTCCCTGCGCAGCCCCTCCTGACGAGAAGGGAATTAACTCAGTTGTCCCAGACAGGTTTTCAGGCTCAACCGGGTGGCTTCAATATCACTATGGATAATGGTGCACCAGTCATCACGGTTAGCCCGAATGACCTCCAGCCAGTTATTCAGTGCCTGATTAAACGCCATGGTTTTCTCGCGCTGCGGCCAGCTCATCTGGTTAGTGCTGTAAATGTCCTGCCCTGGCTGCGGCATTAGTACGGTTTGCTGCGTCGACATCCGGGAAGTCACCGGCCAGGTATCAGAGTTGCCATCCCAGGAAGGCATCACCGGGAAACCCGCTCCGCGCAAGGCCATATCCCAGGTGGCATCAAACAGGTATGTTTTGCCCTGTAGCTCAAAAGCCACAGTGTCATGAAATCCCTGTGTTTGCGGCAAAATTGCCAGAATATCCGCAGGTACAGGCAAATCAGCCCAGTCAAACCGCACCAGCTTTCGCTTTGCCGTAATGCCACCATCGGTCAGCAGTCGTTCGGCAGCAGCGGCTTTATGACGGCAGTCGCCAAAGCCCTGCTGAAACAGACTCATGCTTTCGCCATTCCATGCACCGAGCTGATAGGGTATCCGCCTGACCAGCTCAAAAATGGCTCTTCGCAGTTCAGTTGAGCCAGGTTTAAGCCCGAGCGACTGCAAAACCCAGCCCGGCGTTATCGCCTCTTGTTGATTGCGGCGGGTGTTTATTTTTTGCCATGTTTCACTGACTTTTTCAGCCAGAGAGGCTGCCAGGGTTTCCCCCGGCAGTAATGTTGTCATCAGCAACGCTCCTGTGGTGGTGAGAAAATGTCTGCGCGTCAACATATCGGGCGTTACACCTCTACGTTGCGACGAAGCGCCGACATAACCAGTGATTCACAGACCACTTCTTCATCCTCTGCCCGCTTTACGCCGGGGAAGACCATCTGACTTACCGGGGACGAACGAAGCCGGTGATAACGGGCAATCGCGCCATTCATTCCTCCCATTTGCTTACGTCTGACCAGCCGCAGTCCGTGCTCCCAGGCGACTTCATCCATCGCGCTCGCCAGAACAGGGTCATGGTTGAAGATCAGGACGCCATCCTCTTTCAGCAGGCGTGCAGCGCTGCGAAGGAAAGCCGTGTAATCCTGTTCGAAATAGGCCGCTGCCTGGGAGTAGATAATATCGACCTCACCTGCCTGAACACCTCTGTTTTCCAGCGCTCCCAGCCCGGCTGCTGTCACGTAAGGATGCTCAGTCACGCCTTTTGGCAGCGATGCATGCCACGGTGTGAGATTAGTGAAGTGCAGGAATACGCTTTCCCCAAGTTGCTCCCTGAACTCCCCGGAAAGCCCGGAAATCGTCGCCTGATGGCCGGCACATTCCTCAGCGCGAAAACCCGCCCAGGCGGCACCAATTTCCAGGAAGGTGACTTTCCCGTTTTTGTGGTGAATGTTTTTCGCATAGTGGGCGATGTCGAACCCAATTTCTCGCGCCAGGCGAAATGAACCGCCGCTGGATGTCCAGGGGCCATCAAAGCCAAAGGCAAGGATCGCTTTGAGCATCGAGCCCGTTTCCTGATGCATCATTTTCAGGAACGGAATGACTTTACGCCGTGAAGGAACCGGGACATTCGGACGCATTTTTTTGGCCTGAAGGTCGCGATTAACGCCCATGCAGAGCGTCTGCCAGTGCAGGGGATCAACACGATAATTGAGTGCAGTGAAATTACGCGCAATCTCTCGACGCGCCTGGATAGAGTCTTTATACATAGCCTCTCCGCTAAATCTGAAGTTGATTAAAGCCGGGCAGCAAAAACTGCCGGTAACAGCGATCAGATCTGGCGGATGCTGGGAGGACGGTAAATGATGTCCGTGGCCTTAACCGGGCTACGAAGATCGGCAAGCGGCAACCATCTGTCTGTTACAGGAGAGAGGGAAATCTCTACAGAGGGCGGCTGCTCAGGGGTTTCATGGAAATGGTCTGTCTGATGATGGCCTGCGTGGCCAGACTGAGGGATATCCGAATCGTGAGAGTGATCCTGCATTGACATGGTGACTTCTGCGTCATGCAGATTCATCTCGTAGCCTGTCAGGCCGTTTGTACCGTGCGACGCAAACGTCACCATCGACGACATCATCATGCCAATGGCCATGATGACGATCATCAGAACATAACGGGGCGAACGTTTAAACATCGGGTACATCGCTGATTGCTTTCCTCAATAGACAATGACAACGGTATAAAAAGATTAGCATCCCCCCGGGGAGGATGTAAGGGCTGGAATGTAAAGTCTTGTATTGGCGATATGAATAAAAAGGCCCGCATAATGCATCAGCGACCGGGGCGACCAGAATATAAGCAAGCATCTTCATTGCCAGCGCCGTTCCCGACTCCCCCTGCCCTGTCGCCCGCCAGCAGGCCCAGTGCAACGGTAGCAAGACCGGTACCGATAAGAGCAATTATGAGCACCATAAAAAGATAGCGATATGTACGGTTAGAAAGACTGAAAATATGTAGCAATCTCTACCATATGTATTAATCTCTACACTATGAAACTACATATCCTTATTCTGACACTGCCCACTGAGCAGGCCACATTACGTATGCGTGTCTGGCGGGCATTAAAAAATACCGGTGCCGCCATGCTGCGCGACGGCGTTTATCTGTTGCCTGAAGCGCAACAGAGCCATGAGATTTTTAACGAGATGAGTCGTGAAATCAGCGGTGAGGGAGGAACGGCCTTTGTTTTTGACGCAGAGACTTCCGACGAAGAGAAAATTCGCCCGTTATTCGATCGCTCTCAGCAGTACCTGATCCTGATGGAGAGCCTTCAGGTTTGTAAAAACGACCTTAATGAGGAAACCGCGGTCAGCCAACTGAAGATGGTAAGAAAACTTCGTCGCGAGCTGGATCGGATTGTGGCGATTGATTTCTTTCCTGGTGAAGCGCAGGCGCAGGCCATTTTTGCCTTGTCAGAACTGGAAGCTGGCATTAACAGGTTCATCTCTCCCGGAGAGCCTCATGCCGTCAGTGGCTTGCTGACACGGCTGAAGCCTGAGGATTTTCATAACAGGATCTGGGCTACGCGTCGCCGGCCATGGATTGACAGGCTTGCCAGCGCCTGGCTTATACGGCGTTTTATCGACCAGGATGCGCAGTTTCTCTGGCTTAAGGATGGCAACGATTGCCCGGAAGAGGCGGTGGGGTTTGATTTTGATGGCGCGACCTTCAGCCACATCGACAATCGTGTGACCTTTGAAGTGCTGATGGTCCGCTTCGGGCTGACGGGGGATGCCCTGAATGGTCTGGGGATGCTTGTGCATTACCTTGATGTTGGCGGGGTTCAGCCCCCCGAAGCCGCTGGCGTTGAAAGTGTACTGGCAGGATTGCGTGAAAGCATTACGGATGATGACACATTACTCACAGCGGCCTGTTCGCTGTTTGACGGTCTGTTAACGACGTTTGAAATGAGGTCCGGCCATGATGAACAAAACGGAGTTGCTGACGCTGGCAGAGGAAAACGTTAAGCCCAAGCCGGTCCCCCTGAAGGAGGCGTTCTGGTTCTGGATGAAGCTGGGTTTTATCAGCTTTGGCGGTCCTGCCGGACAGATTGCGATCATGCATCAGGAACTGGTCGAGAACCGGCGCTGGATTTCCGAGTCCCGTTTTCTCCACGCACTCAATTTCTGTATGGTGCTGCCCGGTCCGGAAGCTCAGCAACTTGCCACCTACATTGGCTGGCTGATGCACAGGACCTTGGGCGGAGTGATAGCGGGTTTGTTATTTATCCTTCCCTCACTTTTTATTCTTATCGCGTTGTCGTGGATCTATATCGCCTGGGGAGACGTTGCCATTATTGCCGGTATCTTTTACGGCATTAAACCCGCCGTGGCGGCAATCGTGCTGCAGGCGGCGCATCGCATCGGCTCCCGTGCGCTGAAACACGGTGCCCACTGGGCCATAGCTGCTGCGGCTTTTGTGGCCGTTTTCGCCCTGAACGTTCCTTTTCCCGTCATCGTTATTTCAGCAGCGATAACTGGCTTTATCGGCGGACGCATCGCGCCGGAAAAATTTCACAGCGGCAGCGGGCATAACAAACAGGAGAAAGCCGCCGTTGATGCTGCGGTTATTGACGATCATACGCCCGTACCGGCGCATGCCCTGTTCAGCTGGGCGAAACTGTTAAGGATTGTGGCAGCGGGTGCACTGCTCTGGCTTATTCCCATGACGGTGCTGACGCTGGGGCTGGGCTGGGCGCATCCGGTGACGCAGATGGGCTGGTTCTTTACCAAGGCTGCGCTCCTTACCTTCGGTGGGGCCTACGCCGTCCTGCCATACGTTTATCAGGGTGCTGTCGTCAATTTTGGCTGGCTGACTGCCGGGCAGATGATGGACGGGCTGGCGCTGGGAGAAACCACGCCCGGCCCGCTGATTATGGTGGTCACGTTTGTCGGATTTGTGGGCGGGTATACCCATGCCGTTTTTGGCGCGGATATGCTGTTTGTCGGCGGCGCCGTTGCCGCCTGCATGGTGACCTGGTTTACCTTTCTCCCGTCCTTCATTTTCGTGCTGGCAGGCGGGCCGTTTATCGAAACGACCCACAACAAGGCGGGTTTCACGGCACCTTTAACCGCCATCACAGCGGCCGTAGTGGGCGTCATTGTTAATCTGGGGCTGTTTTTTATCTGGCATACCGTATGGCCGGAAGGCGCAAAGGGAGGGATCGATATCCCTGCCGCCCTGATTGCCGTCGCCGCTGCGTTTGCGCTTTTCAGATTAAAATGGAAGGTTACGCACGTTATTGCCATGGCGGCTCTCGCCGGGCTGATACTCCGCCTGACCGGGCTGTCAGCTGTGTGAAAAGGGGCAGGTTATCCTGCCCCTGATTTATCAGATAACCCGTTTGATGTTCAGGTAGTCGCCGGTTGTATCAAGCTGGATCGTGATGGTCTCAGAACCACGATTTCGCCAGAACCAGCCATGTTTACCCTCGAACGCGGCCTGTAAAACGCCGTCTCCGGATGTGATCTGCCGGGCTTTACCATAGCCATGGTAGAAGCCTTTCGGGGCGTTGACCGGATCGCCGTGCGCATCCACGTTTACCGGTCCGGAACTTGTCCACTGATAGGTCACGCGGGCATCTTTGCGCATTTCCAGTTTAACTTCAGCAGCTTCGTTAGGCTTCAGGGTGATGAGCATCTGATGACGTTGCGAGCCAGCCGATGGTACTTCCGGCGCGCGCGTGGTCGCCGGAACGCTCAGCTCCGGGTAGGTGTTCTGCGTTATTGCCGGAGGATTATCCGGGATCGGTCGCTCATTAACTGGCGCAGCCAGCTGTCCTTGCTGAACAGCGCTGGCCTGATTATCGGCATCAGCTTCTTCGGCAAGCTGCGTTTTGATTTCTCCCATCTGCTTAAGCCCCAGTAAACGACCCACGCCAGTAGGATCAATGCCGTATTCCGAAGGCATGACGACGGTGATCAGCAGCGTCAGCGCCACGATGGCGGCGAGGATAGTGGACTGCATCAGTTTGATGGCAGAAGGTAATTCTGCGCGTGTTGGTAAATCAGTGTTGTACATTGTTTTGTCTCCCTCAGGCTAAAATGTAGCCACAAAGCTGGTAACTCATTAACAGAAATCCCGCGCTCATCATCACCACATTGGCGGTATAAGCGTGTCGGAAAAAGCTCGCCGTTTGCCGCCAGTAGCTCATAACGATCAGGATGGCGCTCAGCGCGAGCAGCTGGCCGATCTCAACGCCAATGTTGAAGGCAATCAGGTTGACAAACAGGCCATCGGGAGAGATTTCGAATTCCTGGATTTTGGTTGCCAGACCAAAACCGTGGAAGAATCCAAAGATGAGCGTCGCAAGCTTCGTGTTGGGCTGAACGCCAAACCAGCGCTGGAATGCCCCGAGGTTATCAAGCGCTTTATAGACCACGGACAGCCCGATAATGGCGTCAATAAGGTAAGCACTGACGCTGATATCAAAGAAGGTGCCGATGAGCAGCGTCGTTGAATGCCCGATAGCGAACAGGCTAACGTACAGCCCGATATCACGCATTTTGTAGAGAAAGAAAATCACCCCGAACAGAAACAGCAGATGATCGTAACCGGTCACCATGTGCTTCGCGCCAAGGTAGATAAACGGGATGATGTTCACCCCGGTGATTTCCTGGATGTACCCTTTGTCGCCTTCCGCCACGCCGTGCGCATACGCGCCCTGGCTGTAGAAAAGCAGTAACAACAGGAAAAACAGACAAGCCGAACGCGCCTGAGCTGAAAGCAGGCGAGCGCTCAACCGGCCCTGTGTATCAAGGCTGGTATACATAAAAATCCTTACATGTTGAATAATAACGAATTAGCAGAAGTTATTACGCAGACAGGATTCTCGGAGGGCGTTCGGGGGTGGACTGCGGCATTTGCAGTATTTGTTCTGAACTCAACGCATATATCACCCGCATGCCCGGATTCCATGCGTGCAGAGTAGGCAGAGCAAAGAGTTTATTCAGATCGTGGGAATGATCGGCATTGAGGTGATGCACGCTACCGTGGGAGTGAAACAACAATGGATCGTGCTCATTCAGTGGTTCATCGCTGTCGTGTTGATGGTCACTGATGGACGTTGTTTCCTGAACGCTGTATGCAGCCTGTGGCTTTGCCATAAACGAACTGCTCAGCACGGCAACAGCCATGATGATAAGCACGATTCTGGAAATGACTTCACGGCTGATAAACACAGTTAACGGCATCCTGATGATACAAAGTAACAACGTGCGTAATGTATCCGCTATGCTGGCTTGATTTCAATAGTTGTTTTGAGTTTGGTTTTGTCTGAAATGTTCAACAAATCCTGCCGTCCACTTCTGGCACAAAGCGGACAGTGATCACCGTTCTTACGACTACTTTCTGACTTACTTCGTGACTTGCCCTAAGCATGTTGTAGTGCGATACTTGTAATGACATTTGTAATTACAAGGGGTGTAAGACATGGGTAGCATTAACCTACGTATTGACGATGAACTTAAAGCGCGTTCTTACGCCGCGCTTGAAAAAATGGGCGTAACTCCTTCTGAAGCGCTTCGTCTCATGCTCGAGTATATCGCTGACAATGAACGCTTGCCGTTCAAACAGACACTCCTGAGTGATGAAGATGCTGAACTTGTGGAGATAGTGAAAGAACGACTTTGTAATCCTAAGCCAGTACGTGTGACGCTGGATGAACTCTGATGGCGTATTTTCTGGATTTTGACGAGCGGGCACTAAAGGAATGGCGAAAGCTGGGCTCGACGGTACGTGAACAGTTGAAAAAGAAGCTGGTTGAAGTACTTGAGTCACCCCGGATTGAAGCAAACAAGCTCCGTGGTATGCCTGATTGTTACAAGATTAAGCTCCGGTCTTCAGGCTATCGCCTTGTATACCAGGTTATAGACGAGAAAGTTGTCGTTTTCGTGATTTCTGTTGGGAAAAGAGAACGCTCGGAAGTATATAGCGAGGCGGTCAAACGCATTCTCTGAACCAAAGCATGACATCTCTGTTTCGCACCGAAGGTGACACTTCTGCTTTGCGTTGACAGGAGAAGACGGCTATGAAACTGCCACGAAATACCCTGATCTGGTGTGTATTGATTGTGTGTCTCACGCTGCTGATATTCACTTACCTGACACGGAAATCCCTCTGCGAAATCCGTTACAGGGACACGAACAGGGAGGTGGCGGCTTTCATGGCTTACGAATCCGCTAAGTAGCCAACCCCGGCGGGGGGAACCCCCCCCGCCATTAAGGGGCTGAGGCTGTCTGGACATGCCTGAAGCGCCTTTATGAAGGGGTTGCCGGTTTACCGGTAGCCCCTTTTTCCTTCCTGACGCGACCGCACGCCTGAACTTCCGGGAAGGGCTGTTCCCCTGCGGGGAACGGGGGAAGGGGGACGCGCCTTCGGCGCTGCCCCTTTGCTCCCTCCGCCTTGTCCACACTCCAGCCTTTCCTGCCTGATTTTGCTGAAGTCAGAGCGCCATGAGTTACCTGCCTGTGCCTGGCTTCAGCCTGGTTTTCCCTGTGTTCTTCATCCCGGGCGTCATATCCGGCGTCCTGCTGGTTAACTTTCTCAGCTGC
>NZ_KV787838.1:65679-103854 GCF_001807145.1 Enterobacter sp. HMSC16D10 | reverse complement strand
TTTCGCTCACCGTTGCGAGGTCCCGTATATTACGTTTTCCTCATTCAGAGTCAAGTGATTATTTTCGCTTTTCTCTGTTGGCGTTCATCTCTGAACCCCGCTAACCCGGCGGCCTGTAAGCCGTTGTTCCGTGTCAGTGGAGGCGCATTATAGGGAGTTCTCAGACGTTGACAACCCCCTCTTTAAAAAAAAACTTTCAACCGTCTCTTTTTTGCTCAAAACCGTGCTACAGCGCCAGTTTTTCGAGCGTTTCAAAGCCATAACGGCGTAAAACGGGTAAAAGTTGTTCAGTTTCTTTTGTTAACGCCATACAAAACGCGATATTCGCATCCGTAGATTTCGCATCCGGGGCCTCATGCTCCAGCAACCAGGCCGTACGACGGGCGATAGCCGCACCGGAATCCACCAGGCGTGTCCCCTCCGGCAGCACCTCTAATAGCTCTTCCTGGAGTAGCGGGAAGTGGGTACAGCCCAACACAACGGTATCCGGGGGTTCAGGCATCCGCAGCCACGGACGAAGAATACGACGCAGCTCGTCGAGTGATACCGCCTTGCCATGCAGCTTCGCTTCCGCCATCTCTACCAGCTCAGCCGAACCGAGCATCGCAATCTGGCATTCGTTGGCGAAACGGTCGATCAGCTCGCGGGTATAAGGACGCTTTACCGTACCTCGCGTGGCCAGCAGGCCCACAATGCCGTTCGCCGTCAGACGCGCGGCAGGCTTTATTGCCGGGACGACGCCCACAACCGGGAACTGGAATTTTTCACGCAGGGCGGGAAGAGAAACGGTGCTCGCCGTATTACACGCGATAACGGCCAGCGCAAGGGGATAACGCTGTTGTACCGCAGTGACGATTTCCACCACGCGCTCGACAATAAAATCTTCGCTCTTTTCCCCATACGGGAAAGCGACGTTATCGAAGGCGTAGATGTAATGGAGATCCGGCAGGAGATGCCGAATCTCATCATAGACCGAAAGCCCACCGACGCCGGAATCAAACACCAGCACGGTAGGGCGCGGATTAGAAGGTGTAGCTGCCAGACAAGGTGTATTCCCGTCCTGCAGTTTGGTAGCCATAAACTGTCTCGTAATCTTTATCGAACAGGTTGGCTATTTTACCACGAACTGTAAGGTGTGAGGTGACAGGATACGAAACTGCGACATCCCACAGGCTTACACCGCCCATTTTTACTTTCTCAGACGGGTAAGTACCAAAGTCAGTGTCGTAACGCGTACCGAGATAGTGATAAGTCAGGCTCCAGTCGAAATCATAGATCTGCGTGTCGAGCTGATATTTCACCTGCTGCTTAGCACGACGATCCAGAAGTTCGTTGGTTGCGGCATTTCGGGCATCCACGTAGTCATAGCCAACAGTATGCGTCAACGGACCCGTATCAAACGATGCTGTCGCTTCCACGCCTTTAATGCGCGCTTTACCGACGTTGTAATATTGCTGAAGGTTATTATCGAAGTCGATGAGATTATCAACGTCATTACGGTAGCCGGATACGCGCCAGCTCACGCCCGCCGTCAGGCCTTCAAACGCACCTTCCCACTGCTTGCTCTCTTCTGGATCAAGATGGTCATTGCCATAGAAACCGTAGAGTTGACCCAGATTCGGTGCTTTATAGGCCGTACCATAAGAAGCAACGAAACGGTAACCCTCCACGAACTCCCAGGCCGCACTGCTTTGCCAGGTGCCATGACGACCGAACTGAGAGTTGTCATCGCTGCGAACCGCCCCTTCCAGGGTGAAGTCACCAAACTGCTGCAGCCCGGTCAGGTAGACGCCGGTGTTACGCAGGTCGTAGCCGTTGGTCACGTAGTTTGTACCCGGCTCGGTGCTCTGCTTCTGCCAGTCAACGCCCGCGCCAATGTTCCCATGGCCAACATCAACGGAGTTGAGCCACTGGACGTTGTACTGTTTGATTTCATCCAGCGTGGCTGTCGAATCGTAGCGGCCTAAATTTGGGTCGTAGTTATAGTCCTTGCTGTGGCTATAGCTGGTGAGCAGCTGCGAATGGAAGATGTCATCGTTGAAGCGCAATCCTGCATCCCAGGTCTGGCTATAGAGCTGGCGGGTATCGACCAGCACGTCAGGCGTAAATGAGCTGTAGTAGCCGTCGTAGGCCGTACGGTTGCTGTAGCCAAAGCCGCGCACATAACCGCTCCACTGGTCTGAGAATGCGTGATCCAGTGCACCGTAGAGCGTTTTATTCATAAAGCCGTCGCGATCGGTCTGGGCAAGGCCACCATTGTTGCCGTCCGCAACCACATCAAACCCTTTGGTATAGGTGTAATCACCCGCAAGCGTGACGCGCGTGCTGTTGCCCAGTGTTTGCTGAGTACTGCCGCCATAATTCTGGTAGCCGTGCGAGCCTACGCCAGCATTCAGCGTGGTACCGTCCTTCGCACGAGTAGTAATAATGTTTACGACACCACCAATCGCGTCTGAGCCGTATACCGCCGAACGCGGTCCACGAACATATTCGATTCGCTGTACCAGGGAGATTGGGAACTGGCTGAGATCGGACGACCCCGTGACGCCCGCCTGGTTAAGGCGGATCCCATCAACAAGGATCAGGACGTGGCTGGAGTTGGTGCCACGGATAAAGAGAGAGGAGAGTTGCCCCATCCCACCACTTTGCGCCGTATCCACGCCGGGCAGGCGACGCATAACGTCCAGCACCGAGGTCGACTGCCAACGGTCAATATCGGCACGCGTCACAACCGAGGCTGCAGCCAGAATAGTTTTTTCAGGTTGTTCGAAACGATTTGCCGTCACCACCAACGAGTCTGCGCTATCCTGCGCCCAGCCCGAAAATGCCGTGACGGACAACGCCGTCAGCAGCGATACTTTTTTAATCATTGTTAAAGCATCCACAATATAAGAAGGATGCCGCAGGCCTCATCGATAGCACGCGATGATGAAACCAAATGCGACGTGATCCCGGCAGGTCTTCGGGCTAGGTGGCTATATAAGGATGAAGACTTCCCATTTTCACAGTGTCTACAACGCTCATCCCGCCAGTCTTTACCGCTGCGCGTCAGCTCCAGATTTACACTGGATTCCCTTTTCACTCTCAGGAGACCGGAAACAGAATGCTACAATTAGACACGTATGGATGTCCAGACAGCTATTGGCCATTAACTCTGGACATCCCCTGAACAATGCCTACAATCGCCGCGTAATTCTTTATCACTCAGGACGCATCATGACCCCAGAACACCTCCCGACAGAACAGTACGACGCGCAGCTGGCAGAGAAAATCGTCCGCCTGCAAAGTATGATGACGCCTTTCAACGCGCCCGTTCCCGAGGTGTTCCGCTCTCCTGTCAGCCACTACCGCATGCGTGCCGAGTTCCGCATCTGGCACGACGGTGACGACCTGTACCACATCATTTTCGATCAGCAGACGAAATCCCGCATTCGCGTGGACAGCTTCCCGGCAGCGAGCGAGCTTATCAATCAGCTGATGACGCTGATCGTTGAAGGCGTGCGTAACAACCCGGTGCTGCGCCACAAGCTGTTCCAGATTGACTACCTGACCACGCAAAGTAACCAGGCGATTGTCTCCCTGCTATACCACAAAGCCCTGAACGACGAGTGGCGCGAGCAGGCCGAAGCCCTGCGTGATGCGCTGCGTGCGCAGAACATCAACGTTCACCTGATTGGCCGTGCGACAAAAACCAAAATCATGCTGGATCAGGACTACGTCGACGAGCGCCTGCCGGTGGCGGGTAAAGAGATGGTCTATCGTCAGGTGGAGAACAGTTTTACCCAGCCGAACGCCGCGATGAACGTGCAGATGCTGGAGTGGGCGCTGAAGGCGACGGAAGGGTCTAAGGGCGATCTGCTTGAACTCTACTGCGGTAACGGCAACTTCTCGCTGGCGCTGGCGCGTAACTTCGATCGCGTTCTGGCAACGGAAATCGCCAAACCGTCGGTGGCCGCCGCGCAGTACAACATTGCCGCCAACCATATCGACAACGTGCAGATCGTTCGTATGGCCGCAGAAGAGTTCACGCAGGCAATGAACGGCGTACGCCAGTTTAACCGTCTGGAAGGAATCGATCTGAAGAGCTACCAGTGTGAGACGATTTTTGTCGACCCGCCGCGCAGTGGCCTGGACAGCGAAACCGAGAAGATGGTGCAGGCGTACCCGCGTATTTTGTACATCTCCTGTAACCCGGAGACGCTGTGCAAAAACCTGGAAACGTTAAGCCAGACGCACAAGATTGAACGTCTGGCGCTGTTCGATCAGTTCCCGTATACGCACCATATGGAGTGCGGCGTTTTACTCACGGCGAAGTAATGAAGACCTTGTAGGGCAGGTAAGCGAAGCGCCACCTGCCAAAAAGCCGGATGGCGCTTCGCTTATCCGGCCTACAAAACCCTTATCTACTCCGGTAACTGGCTCTTACGGCTACGCATGCGCGAGCCAATCCAGAACACCAGCGCAACAGACAGTACCGCAGGGAAGAAGTTAGAGCCGATATCCGGATACTCCGCGCGCACCACCGTGCTGTACAGCAATACGCCCAGAATAAAGCAGGCGGCGGCCAGCCCCGGTAACCCCACCGGCATGGTGCGGTTCAGGTAGCGTTGATGCAGGCAGTACACCGTCAGCACCAGCGCAATCAGCGGGAAAATCGAAAACGGCACGATGGAGCTAAAAATAGCGGCGAACGTACCATTAATGGATAAGCCAGCGATCAATGCCAGCAACAGCGTCCCTTTATCCTGACCTGACTGTTTCATTACTCACCTTCACTCTTCGGTTTGATGTGCCAGTTTCTCTTGTTCACGGCGATACCAGTAGTACGCGCCTTTGGAGATCATCCTGAGCTGCAATACCAGTCGCTCTTCAAGCTGCTTGCGTTGTTCAATGCTGACATCCAGCGCTTCGGCACCTGCGCTGAAAACAATCGTCACCATCGCCTCGGCCTGTGCTTCGGTAAACGCACGCGGCATATGGTTTTCGAGTTCAAGATAGTCGGCAAGTTCCGCGATGAAGTGCTGAATTTCACGCGCGACGGCGGCACGAAACGCCGCCGACGTGCCCGAACGCTCGCGCAGAAGCAAACGAAACGCGTTGGGGTTGTTGCCGATAAATTCCATAAAGGTCGACACGGAGGTACGGATCACGCTGCCACCTTTGGCGATACGCTGACGCGCCTGGCGCATCAGCTGGCGCAGCATCAAACCGCTCTCGTCGACCATGGTCAGGCCCAGTTCATCCACATCACGGAAGTGACGATAGAAGGACGTTGGCGCAATCCCGGCCTCGCGTGCGACTTCGCGCAGGCTCAAACTGGCAAAACTTCGCTCAGCACTCAGTTGACTGAATGCGGCTTCCACCAGCGAACGCCGGGTTTTCTCTTTTTGTTGTGCTCTTACGCCCATCACGATAGTTGAATCCTTCCAAAGGCCTGATGGCACTATACCAGAGAATAAAATTAATCTGTTTGCCTGGCTTTGTGAATGATTGTTTACGTGCGGTTTGTGCTCCACTGCCGGAAAAAAGCACAACGATAATTGGGTTACTCTGGCAATGATGTTATGATTCTGTTGCTTTTATGTATAAGAACAGGTAAGCCTTACCATGCCACATTCCTACGATTACGACGCAATAGTTATTGGTTCCGGCCCCGGCGGCGAAGGCGCTGCTATGGGTCTGGTGAAACAGGGAGCCAGAGTAGCGGTCATTGAGCGCTACCATAATGTCGGCGGCGGTTGCACCCACTGGGGCACCATCCCTTCGAAAGCCCTCCGCCACGCCGTTAGCCGCATTATCGAATTTAACCAGAATCCTCTTTACAGCGACCACTCCCGACTTCTTCGTTCCTCTTTTGCCGACATCCTGAATCACGCGGATACCGTCATTAACCAGCAGACGCGCATGCGTCAGGGGTTTTATGAGCGTAACCACTGTGAAATTTTGCAGGGCAACGCGCATTTTGTGGATGAACACACCCTGGCACTCGAATGCCACGACGGATCGGTTGAAACCATCACCGCTGAAAAATTTGTGATTGCCTGCGGTTCACGCCCGTACCATCCGGCCGACGTGGACTTCTCGCACCCGCGCGTCTACGACAGCGACTCGATTCTGAGCCTGCACCATGAACCCCGCCACGTCATTATCTATGGCGCAGGGGTCATTGGTTGCGAATATGCGTCGATCTTCCGCGGAATGGACGTCAAAGTTGACCTGATCAATACTCGCGACCGCCTGCTGGCCTTCCTCGATCAGGAGATGTCGGACTCCCTCTCCTACCACTTCTGGAACAGCGGCGTGGTGATTCGCCACAACGAAGAGTACGAGAAGATCGAAGGCTGCGACGACGGGGTGATCATGCACCTCAAGTCAGGCAAGAAGCTGAAAGCGGACTGCCTCCTGTACGCCAACGGCCGTACCGGCAACACCGATTCCCTGCAGCTGGAAAATATCGGGCTTGAAACCGACAGCCGCGGTCAGCTGAAGGTCAACAGCATGTATCAGACCGCCCTGCCGCACGTTTACGCGGTTGGCGACGTGATTGGCTACCCAAGCCTGGCCTCCGCCGCTTACGACCAGGGACGCATTGCGGCTCAGGCGCTGGTGAAAGGCGAAGCGACGGCGCATCTGATTGAAGATATCCCGACGGGCATCTACACCATCCCGGAAATCAGTTCCGTAGGGAAAACCGAGCAGCAGCTGACGTCAATGAAGGTGCCTTACGAGGTGGGTCGTGCGCAGTTTAAACATCTGGCGCGGGCGCAAATCGTGGGGATGAGTGTGGGTACGCTGAAAATTCTGTTCCATCGCGAGACGAAAGAGATCCTTGGGATTCACTGCTTTGGTGAACGCGCCGCGGAAATCATTCATATCGGCCAGGCGATCATGGAGCAGAAAGGTGGTGGTAACACCATTGAGTACTTCGTCAACACCACCTTTAACTACCCGACCATGGCGGAAGCCTATCGGGTAGCCGCGCTGAACGGCTTAAACCGCCTGTTTTAACGCGCTGTCAAAATGGCCATCCATCGCACCGCGGATGGCCTCTGCCAGCTGCTCATAGCGGCTGCGCAGCGGTGACCCAGGACGATAGACCAGGCCAATCGTACGACGCGGCTCTGGCTTAATGCACGGCAAGTAGACCACGCCATCACGCTTACGCTCGTGCGGCACCGCCAGCGCAGGCAGCAGCGTAATACCACTTCCCGCCGCGACCATATTTCGCAGCGTTTCCAGGCTGGTTGCGCGGAAGTGGGTATCTTCATCAGCACCCGCTTCGAAACAGAAGCCCATAGCCTGGTCGCGCAGGCAGTGGCCATCTTCCAGCATCAGCAGCTTTTCACCCGCCAGATCGGCCATCGGCACGCGATCGCGGTTCGCCCACGGGTGATCTTCATAGATCGCCAGCATCATCGGCTCATCGAACAGCGGCACTTCAATAAAGGCTTCGCTCTCTTTTACCAGTGCCAGAATGGCGCAGTCGAGCTTGCCGCTGTCCAGCTGCGCCAGCAGCTGATGCGTCTGCGCTTCATGCAGGTACATTTCGAGTTTCGGGAACGTCTGGTGCAGCATCGGAATGATGTGCGGTAACAGGTACGGGCCAACGGTTGGGATCAGGCCAATATGCAGCGGGCCGGACATGGCCTCCCCCTGCTGGCTTGCCATTTCCTTGAGCACTTTGACCTCGCGCAGCACAGTGCGCGCCTGATCCACCAGCAGAAGACCTGCCTGTGTGAACAGAACCTTACGACTGGTGCGCTCCAGCAGCATCACGCCCAGCTCGTCTTCAAGCTTGCGGATCTGGCCGCTCAGCGTGGGCTGGCTGACGTGGCAGGAATCTGCCGCGCGGCGAAAGTGACGATGCTCGGCTAACGCTACCAGGTATTCAAGA
Organism: Enterobacter sp. HMSC16D10; assembly: GCF_001807145.1. Taxonomy (NCBI): domain Bacteria; kingdom Pseudomonadati; phylum Pseudomonadota; class Gammaproteobacteria; order Enterobacterales; family Enterobacteriaceae; genus Enterobacter; species Enterobacter sp. HMSC16D10. The sequence goes on along the minus strand of NZ_KV787838.1, from coordinate 95,960 downwards.
TCACGAATATTCATTATTCATCCTCCGTCGCCACGATAGTTCATGGCGATAGATAGCATAGCAACGAACGATTATCCCTATCAAGCATTCTGTTGAATAATACACCACATAGACGAGGCGGCACGTGTTTGACCCTTGACGTCCCCGCACCGTCAGCGAGTTTCTCTCAAAACTCGAACAACTAAAGCCAACGTGAACTTTTGCGGACCCCGTGGTCCGCTTTTTTTTGCGTAAAAAAGCCCAACTCAGGGTTGGGCTGGGGTTTTGTAGGTCGGGTAAGGCGAAGCCGCCACCCGACGTTTCAGGCATCAAATCAGGCGGTTTTTCGCCTCCGCAATGGCCTGCGCCACCTGCTTCGGCGACACGCCGCCTTTTGCCGCACGCTTGTCCAGGCAGGACTGCAGCGCCAGTATCGGATACACATCATCCCCGATAGCCGCGCTGAATTTTTGCAGGTCGGCCAGCGCCAGATCTTCCAGCGGTTTAACCTGACGAATGGCTTCCACTACCGCTTCACCGACAATATGGTGCGCTTCACGGAACGGCACGCCCTTCGCCACCAGATAATCCGCCAGCTCGGTCGCGTTCGCATAGCCCTGCTGCGCCGCTTCCTGACAGCGCGGACGCTTCACCTGAATGCCGTCCAGCACCAGCGCGCCCATATGCAGACAGTCGAGCCAGGTGTCGAGCGCGTCGAACAGCCCCTCTTTGTCTTCCTGCATATCTTTGTTGTACGCCAGCGGCAGCCCTTTCAGGGTCATCATCATGCCGGTCAGCGCGCCCTGCACGCGGCCACATTTCCCGCGGATCAGCTCCAGCGCGTCCGGGTTTTTCTTCTGCGGCATCAGGGATGAGCCTGACGTCACGCGGTCGGACAGCTCAACGAAGCCCGCTTCGCCGGAGTTAAAGAAGATCAGGTCTTCGGCAAAGCGCGACAGGTGCACCATCCCGATAGAGGCATTGGAGAGCAGCTCCAGCACGTGGTCGCGGTCAGAGACGCTGTCCAGGCTGTTACGGGTGGCGGAGGCAAAGCCCAGCCAGCCTGCCAGCTGTTCACGGTCGATTTCGTAAGCGGTACCCGCCAGCGCGCCGCTGCCAAGCGGGCTGACGTCCAGACGCTTCAGGGTATCCTGCAGACGGCTTTCGTCACGCGCCAGCATCTCAACGTAGGCCAGACACCAGTGCGCAAAGGTCACCGGCTGCGCGCGCTGCAGGTGGGTATAACCCGGCATCACCGCGTCCTGATTATTCTGTGCGGTCTCCACCAGCGCGGTCTGCAACTGACGGTTAGCCGCCAGCAGCTCCGCGACGGTATCTTTACACCACAGCTTCAGGTCGGTGGCGACCTGGTCGTTACGGCTACGGCCGGTGTGCAGCTTTTTACCCAACTGGCCGACCTTGTCGATCAGTTTGCCTTCCACCCAGCTGTGAATATCTTCAGCATCGCTCTGCAGAATTTGCTGCGGATCCAGACGTACCTCTTCCAGCAGGTTGTTCAGCGCCTCTTCCAGCTGCTGCTGTTCGTTTGCGGTCAGTACGCCAACGGTCACCAGCGCTTTGGACCAGGCCACAGAGCCGACAATATCCTGTTCGGCCAGGCGGTAGTCGAAGCGCAAAGAGTCGTTGAACTGTTTGAACCGCTGATCCGCTGCCTGTGTAAAACGCCCACCCCAAAGTGCCATAACGAATTTCCTTAATGATGATAATTTTGCCCGGTGGCGCTGCGCTTACCGGGCCTACACAATTCACGTAGGCCGGATAAGCGAAGCGCCATCCGGCACAGAATCTTAAGCCAGAATACGCGTGCCAATCGGCGTGCCGTTAAACAGCGCCGGGAGCTGCTCCGCGTGACGCCAGGAGGCGATATCAACCGGACGGCCCAGCGTGCGCGCCGCATCCAGCGCGGCGTTCACTTTGACGATCATGCCGTCGGTGATGATGCCCTGCGCAATCAGCTGCTCGGCTTTTGCCGCAGTCATTTCCGCAATGCGCTGGCCTTTACCGTCCAGAATGCCGCTCACGTCGGAGAGCAGGATCAGGTCCGCACCCAGCGTTGCCGCCAGTGCAGTTGCCGCCTGGTCAGCGTTAACGTTCATCAGCTCGCCCTCTTCGGTCACGCCGATAGAGCTCACCACCGGCAGGAAACCGCCTTCCAGCAACGTGTTAATCAGCTTAGGCGAACCCGGCTGCGCCAGTCCAACGTGACCGAGCGCTTCGTCGAGCTGGGTCACTTTTACGCTGTCGCCATCGCCCAGATAGAGGCCAACGGAGGCAATGTGGTGTTTCTTCGCCCAGGACAGCAGGGTTTTGTTCGCCGTACCCGCCAGCGCACCGGTGATAATGTCAATCTGATCCGCAGGCGTCACGCGCAGGCCGTTCTTCTTGATCACCGGCAGGTTGAGCCCTTTCATCAGCTCATCCACCACGCAGCCGCCGCCGTGCACAATCACCAGCGGACGTTGGTGTGATTCGCGATAGTTCACCAGCGCGGTAAACAGACGCTCCAGCGCTTCTTCGCTGTCCAGCAGTACACCACCGAGTTTGATAATTAATGGGTTCATCATCACACCTTAAATAAGAGCCTGCGTTTCCGGGAAACCGAAACGAATATTTGCACACTGCATTGCCTGAGCGGCAGCGCCTTTCAGTAAGTTATCTTCTGCGGCCACCACGATGAGATGCTCACCCTGCACGGCAAAGCCGATGTCGCAGAACGGCAGGCCGACCACATTTTTCAGCGCCGGCACGCCTTTGTCGTACAGGCGCACCAGCGGTTTGTCCGCATACGCCTGCGTGAAGACCTCATTCACCTGCTCTTTGGTCACGCCCGGCTTCAGGCGGCAGGTAATGGTTTCGAGGATCCCACGCGGGAAGCTGCCCAGGTGCGGGGTGAAAATGACGTCCGCGCACAGATGCGTCGTGATTTCAGGATGATGACGGTGGTTAAACACGCCATACGGCTGAAGGCTCACTTCGCAGAAGCTATTGGAGATCGCCGCCTTGCGTCCTGCACCGCTCACGCCGCTGGTGGCGTTGATCACCGGCCACTGATTCAGATCCAGCAGACCCGCGTCGATCACCGGCTTCAGGGAAAGCTGCGCCGCCGTCGGGTAGCAGCCCGGAACGGCAATCAGGTCCGCTTCTTTCAGTTTATCTGCGCTCCACTCCGCCAGGCCGTACACCGCTTTTTCAAGCAGATCCGGATGCTGATGGGTGAAACCGTAATATTTTTCGTAGAACGCGCCATCGTTAACGCGGAACGCGCCGGAGAGGTCGAAGACCACGCAGCCAGCCGCCAGGAACTGCGGCGCCAGGTCGTGGCTGACCTCATGTGCGGTGGCTAAAAACACCACGTCGACGCCGTCGGTAAACTCGCTGATGTCAGACATGGGCTGCAAAGGCAGATCAACCAGGCCCTTAAGCTGCGGATGCAAATCGGAAATTAACTTTCCTGCATCATTGCTTTGCGCTGACACGGTCAAAGCGGTTATGGTCATATGTGGATGGCGATTCACGTAGCTTACAAGCTCTGCGCCCGCATAACCGCTAGCGCCTACAATCAGCGTATTCAACATCGGGTTCCTTTATGCTCAACGTTAATGTATTTTTATTCACATTTATTGCATGAATATTGATACTATCACGACCTAAGGTGTGTCAACAATGAAAATGAACTTACCGCCATTTATCGAGATCTACCGCGCCCTGATTGCCACACCGTCCATCAGCGCAACGGAAGAAGCGCTGGATCAGAGCAATGAGTCTTTAATCAATCTGCTGGCGGGTTGGTTTAGCGATCTTGGGTTTAACGTTGAGGTTCAGCCCGTCCCCGGCACTCGTCACAAATTTAACCTGCTCGCCAGTACCGGAACCGGTGCGGGCGGCCTGCTGCTGGCCGGTCACACCGACACCGTGCCGTTTGACGATGGCCGCTGGACGCGCGATCCGTTCACCCTGACCGAGCACGACAACAAGCTCTACGGTCTGGGCACCGCAGACATGAAAGGCTTCTTCGCCTTTATCCTCGACGCGCTGCGTGACGTGGACGTGACGAAGCTGAAAAAACCGCTCTACATTCTGGCGACCGCCGATGAAGAGACCAGCATGGCGGGCGCGCGCTACTTCTCAGAAAACACGTCGATTCGTCCGGATTGCGCGATCATCGGCGAGCCGACGTCTCTGCAACCGATTCGCGCACATAAAGGCCATATCTCTACCGCCGTGCGCGTGCTCGGCCAGTCCGGCCACTCCAGCGATCCGGCGCGCGGCGTCAACGCCATTGAGCTGATGCATGACGCCATCGGCCGCATCATGACCCTGCGCGACGATCTGAAAGAGCGTTACCACTATGAGGCGTTCACCGTGCCGTATCCAACGCTCAATCTCGGCAGCCTGCACGGCGGTGATGCCTCGAACCGTATCTGCGCCTGCTGCGAGCTGCACATGGACATCCGCCCGCTGCCGGGCATGACCCTGAGCGATCTGGATGGTTTACTGAACGAAGCGCTGGCCCCGGTGAGTGAGCGCTGGCCGGGCCGCCTGACGGTCTCGGAACTGCACCCGCCGATCCCGGGTTATGAATGCCCGCCGGACCATCAGCTGGTCGAAGTGGTGGAAAAGCTGCTCGGTGAAAAAACTGACGTGGTGAACTACTGCACCGAAGCGCCGTTTATTCAGACGCTGTGCCCGACGCTGGTTCTTGGCCCTGGCTCCATCAACCAGGCGCACCAGCCGGATGAATATCTTGAAACCCGCTTTATCAAGCCCACCCGCGAACTGATTACCCAGGTTGTACATCATTTCTGCTGGCATTAATGACCTTTCCCCTCTCGTAAGAGAGGGGAAAATCCCGCGATCTCCGTCACATTTCCATAAGCATCTCTTATCTGACGCAATGCGAATTAAATTTCGTAAATTGCCCACATTTATTCGTTTGCTGAACCGTTTTCGCAGCAATTGACGACGGGGGTTTTACGTGGCTTTATAAAGGGAGATGACAAAATAATGTCCAGAAGATTTTCGCCTGGGCATAAACAAAAATGATGGGGTGACTGGGTTTTTATGAACGAACAATATTCCGCGTTGCGTAGTAATGTCAGTATGCTCGGCAAAGTGCTTGGAGATACCATCAAAGATGCGTTGGGGGAGAACATCCTCGACCGCGTTGAAACCATCCGCAAGCTGTCTAAATCTTCCCGTGCCGGTAACGAGGCCAGTCGTCAGGAGCTGCTCACCACCTTGCAGAACCTCTCAAACGACGAGCTGCTGCCCGTTGCACGCGCATTCAGCCAGTTCCTGAACCTGGCCAACACCGCTGAGCAATACCACAGCATTTCGCCAAACGGCGAAGCGGCCAGCAACCCGGAAGTCATTGCCCGCACCCTTCGTAAACTGAAAGACCAGCCAGACCTCAACGAAGCCACCATCAAAAAAGCAGTGGAGTCACTTTCGCTGGAGCTGGTACTGACCGCTCACCCAACCGAGATCACCCGTCGCACCCTGATCCACAAAATGGTGGAAGTGAACAACTGCCTGAAGCAGCTGGATAACAAAGACATTGCCGACTATGAACGCAACCAGCTGATGCGCCGCCTGCGCCAGCTGATTGCTCAGTCCTGGCACACCGATGAAATTCGTAAGCATCGCCCAAGTCCGGTCGACGAAGCTAAATGGGGCTTTGCGGTGGTGGAAAACAGCCTGTGGGAAGGGGTACCGAACTACCTGCGCGAGCTGAACGAACAGCTGGAAGCGAACCTGGGCTACCGTCTGCCGGTCGACTTTGTGCCGGTGCGCTTTACCTCCTGGATGGGCGGCGACCGCGACGGCAACCCGAACGTCACCGCAGAAATCACCCGTCACGTCCTGCTGCTGAGCCGCTGGAAAGCGACCGATCTGTTCCTGAAAGATATTCAGGTGCTGATCTCCGAGCTGTCGATGGTGGAAGCGACGCCGGAACTGCGCGCGCTGGCCGGTGAAGAAGGTGCCAGCGAGCCGTACCGTTTCCTGATGAAAAAACTGCGCGGTCAGCTGATGGCCACTCAGGCCTGGCTGGAAGCGCGCCTGAAAGGCCAGCGTCTGCCAAAACCAGAAGGCCTGCTCAGCCAGAACGAACAGCTTTGGGAGCCGCTGTACGCCTGTTATAAATCGCTGCAGGCCTGCGGGATGGGCATCATTGCCAACGGCGAACTGCTCGACACCCTGCGTCGCGTGAAGTGTTTCGGCGTGCCGCTGGTACGTATCGACGTTCGTCAGGAAAGTACCCGTCATACCGAAGCGCTGGGCGAGCTGACCCGTTACCTCGGCATCGGCGACTATGAAAGCTGGTCCGAAGCCGACAAACAGGCGTTCCTGATCCGCGAGCTGAACTCCAAGCGCCCTCTGCTGCCGCGCAACTGGGAGCCAAGCAACGATACCCGCGAAGTGCTCAACACCTGTAAAGCGATCGTGGACGCACCGAAAGGATCGGTCGCCGCCTATGTGATCTCCATGGCGAAAACCCCATCCGACGTGCTGGGCGTTCACCTCCTGCTGAAAGAAGCGGGCATCGACTACGCCCTGCCTGTCGCCCCGCTGTTTGAGACCCTCGATGACCTGAACAACGCCAACGACGTGATGAGCCAGCTGCTGAACATCGACTGGTATCGCGGCTTTATTCAGGGCAAACAGATGGTGATGATCGGCTATTCCGACTCCGCAAAAGATGCGGGCGTAATGGCGGCATCCTGGGCGCAGTATCAGGCGCAGGACGCACTGATCAAAACCTGCGAGAAAGCCGGTATCGAGCTGACGCTGTTCCACGGACGCGGTGGCTCAATTGGCCGTGGCGGCGCGCCTGCTCACGCGGCGCTGCTGTCACAGCCGCCGGGAAGCCTGAAAGGCGGCCTGCGCGTGACCGAGCAGGGCGAGATGATCCGCTTCAAGTACGGCCTGCCGGAAGTGACCATCAGCAGCCTGTCGCTTTATACCAGCGCGATCCTGGAAGCCAACCTGCTGCCACCGCCGGAGCCGAAAGCCTCCTGGTGCAACATCATGGACGAGCTGTCGGCTATCTCCTGCGATCTGTACCGCGGCTACGTGCGTGAAAACAAAGATTTCGTGCCTTACTTCCGTTCAGCCACGCCTGAGCAGGAGCTGGGTAAACTGCCGCTGGGCTCGCGTCCTGCCAAGCGTCGTCCGACCGGCGGCGTTGAATCCCTGCGTGCAATCCCGTGGATCTTTGCCTGGACGCAGAACCGCTTAATGCTGCCCGCCTGGCTGGGTGCCGGTGCCGCACTGCAAAAAGTGGTGGAAGACGGTAAACAGAGCGAGCTGGAAACCATGTGCCGCGACTGGCCGTTCTTCTCTACCCGTCTGGGAATGCTGGAGATGGTCTTCTCGAAAGCCGACCTGTGGCTGGCGGAATACTACGATCAGCGCCTGGTGAAGCCCGAGCTGTGGGCGCTGGGCAAAGAGCTGCGCGAACTGCTGGAAGGCGACATCAAAGTGGTGCTGGACATCGCTAACGACTCACACCTGATGGCGGACCTGCCGTGGATTGCCGAGTCTATCCAGCTGCGTAACATCTACACCGACCCGCTGAACGTCCTGCAGGCAGAGCTGCTGCACCGTTCGCGTCTGGCAGAAGAAGAAGGGAAAGAGCCGGATCCACGCGTTGAACAGGCGCTGATGGTGACGATTGCGGGCGTTGCGGCGGGTATGCGTAACACTGGCTAATGCTTTACGCCCGGCGGCGCTGCGCTTGCACGGGCCTACGATAAGTAGGCCGGGTAAGCGTTAGCGCCACCCGGCAAATTTCGGTAGTCTGCTTATGCATTCCGATATCACCCAGATTTTGACAGACCTGGTGAACCGCACGTTACCGCTGGGTCAGATTCATTTCTCAGCGCTGGCTGAACAGCATCCCCGAACCTCTCCCTGCCTCGGCATTACCCTTGACACACCCTGCGAGGCGATTTTTTCTTTTTTTGGACAAATTACGCATCCTGCGCCTCACGCCCTGAGCATACATTTCGGTAAGCAGCAGCTTACAATCGAGTTACAGCATGACAATGTGCTCTTACAACAACTCCAGGTTGCCCGACGTGGTCCGCGAACGGGGGCTTTTCTTCTGCAAACGCTCACCGAATTACAGATGCAGCCAGAAGAGCAGGACACAGCAAGGCTGGTGGTTTTAAGCCTGCTCAGCCACTGCCGGGATCTGCTTGGAAGCGAAATTCACACCGACAGCCGCAGCCGGGCACTGTTCGAAGCCGTTCGGAGCTATATCGAAGAAAATTATGCCTCTTTGTTAACTCGCGAATCCGTGGCACAGGCGTTCTACATCTCACCAAACTACCTTTCCCATCTATTCCAGAAAGTCGGCAGCGTCGGATTCAATGAATATTTAACAAAAACGCGCCTGGAACATGCGCGTCAGCTGCTGAAAGGCTACGATCTCAAAATTAAAGATATCGCCACACGCTGTGGATTTACGGACAGCAACTACTTTTGCCGTCTCTTTCGCAAGCACACCGAACGTTCCCCTTCCGAATATCGACGCCAGTACCACAGCCAGCTGATCGCCAAAAAGTAGCATTGTGATCGCTCTCTCACTTCGCCAAGGACATTACATTTGTCCAGTATTTGGCAAAATTGACCTGTATTCGCCGCGCCTGGGTGCGCCGTATCCTTTATTCAACCTTTCTGACTTAAGGAAAAATAATGGAACTGTACCTGGATACCGCCAACGTGGCGGAAGTAGAACGCCTGGCGCGCATCTTTCCCATCGCGGGCGTCACCACCAACCCGAGCATCATTGCCGCCAGCCGTGAATCCATCTGGGACGTGCTGCCGCGCCTGCAACAAGCCATCGGGCCGGAAGGCACGCTGTTTGCTCAAACCATGAGCCGCGATGCCGAAGGCATGGTGGCAGAAGCCAAACGTCTGAGTAACGCCATTCCGGGCATTGTGGTGAAAATCCCGGTGACGGCTCAGGGACTTATCGCAATTAAGGCCTTGAAAAAAGAGGGGATAACCACGCTGGGCACCGCCGTTTACAGCGCGGCGCAGGGCTTGCTCGCCGCACTCGCAGGGGCGAAATATGTCGCGCCGTACGTCAACCGCGTCGACGCGCAGGGCGGTGACGGCATTCGCATAGTTCAGGAACTGCAGTCCCTGCTAGAGCTGCACGCGCCGGGCAGTAAAGTACTGGCTGCCAGCTTCAAAACGCCGCGTCAGGCGCTCGACTGCCTGTTGGCAGGATGTGAAGCAATCACGCTTCCCTTAGACGTAGCGCAACACATGCTCGGTACGCCGGCGGTAGAGTCAGCCATAGAGAAGTTCGAGCAGGACTGGAAAAACGCGTTTGGTAACCTCAACCTCTAAGGGAGAACTGTTATGGACCGTATCATTCAATCGCCGGGGAAATATATCCAGGGCGCGGATGTGCTGACCCGTCTCGGCGACTATCTGAAACCCCTGGCAAACCGCTGGCTGGTCGTCGGCGATAAGTTTGTGCTGGGTTTTGCCGAAGAGACCCTGCGCCAGAGTTTTAAAAAAGCCGAACTGCATGCCGAAATTGCGCCGTTTGGCGGCGAATGTTCGCAAAATGAAATCTATCGTCTGAAAAAGCTGGCCGACAGCGCCGACTGCCTGGCAGTACTGGGTATTGGTGGCGGTAAAACGCTGGATACCGCGAAAGCCCTGGCTCACTTTATGGACGTGCCGGTCGCCATTGCGCCGACTATCGCGTCCACCGACGCGCCGTGCAGCGCCCTTTCCGTTATTTACACCGACAGCGGCGAGTTCGATCGCTACCTGATGCTGCCGCACAACCCGAACATGGTCATTGTGGATACGAAAGTGGTTGCAGGTGCGCCTGCACGTCTGCTGGCCGCCGGGATTGGCGACGCGCTGGCGACCTGGTTTGAAGCACGCGCCTGCTCGCGCAGCGGCGCGACCACTATGGCCGGGGGTAAATGCACACAGGCGGCATTAGCGCTCGCCGAGCTGTGCTACAACACGCTGGTTGAAGAGGGTGAAAAAGCGATGCTGGCGGCGGAACAGCATGTGGTGACGCCTGCGCTGGAACGCATTATCGAAGCCAACACCTATCTCAGCGGCGTCGGCTTTGAAAGCGGCGGGCTGGCGGCGGCACACGCTATTCATAACGGTATGACGGCAGTGCCGGACGCGCATCACTTCTATCATGGGGAGAAAGTGGCGTTTGGTACGCTGACGCAGCTGGTGCTGGAAAACGCGCCGGTAGAAGAAATTGAGACCGTCGCGGCGCTTTGCCACAGCGTAGGGCTGCCGATCACCCTGGCACAGCTGAACATCAAAGAGGATATTCCGGCCAAAATGCGTCTGATTGCCGAAGCCTCATGTGCGGAAGGAGAAACGATCCACAACATGCCGGGGGGCGTCACGCCGGATCAGGTGTATGCGGCGCTGCTGGTGGCAGACCAGTATGGACAGCGATTCCTGCAGGAGTGGGAGTAATAAAAAAGCCGGGTGGCGCTGCGCTTACCCGGCCTACATGGCACTTTAATTTGTAGGCCGGGTAAGGCGTAGCCGCCACCCGGCACACTGGCTACTTCACGTCAAACCGATCCAGATCCATGACCTTCGCCCAGGCGGCAACGAAGTCGCGGACAAACTTCTCATGCGCATCATCGCTGGCGTAAACCTCGGCCAGCGCGCGCAGGACGGCGTTAGAGCCGAAGACCAGATCGGCGCGGGTGGCGGTATATTTCACTTCACCGCTGGTGCGATCGCTTCCGGCAAACAGCTCATTGGACTCATCGGTCGCCTTCCACTGCGTGTTCATATCCAGCAGGTTCACGAAGAAATCAGTGCTCAGCACGCCCTCACGGTTGGTGAACACGCCGTTCTTGCTGCCATCAAAGTTGGCACTCAGTACGCGCAGGCCGCCGATCAGCACCGTCAGTTCTGGCGCAGTCAGCGTCAGCTGTTGGGCTTTATCAACCAGCAGAGACTCCGTGGTGGACACATCCACCTGCGCACGGTAGTTGCGGAAGCCATCGGCAATCGGTTCGAGCAGGTTAAACATATCGATATCCGTCTGGTCCTGACGCGCATCCACGCGGCCCGGGGTGAACGGAACGGTGACATACACGCCTGCCGCTTTTGCGGCCTGCTCAACGCCTACCGCGCCCGCCAGCACGATAATATCGGCCAGGGAGGCTTTGTTGGTGGTGCGCTGGATAGCTTCCAGGGCTGGCAGCGCGCGAACCGCCGCAGCGTTCACGTCCCAGTCACGCTGAGGCGCCAGCGCCAGACGCGCGCCGTTGGCACCGCCACGCTTATCGCCGCCGCGGAAGGTCGAGGCTGACGCCCAGGCAACGGAAACCAGTTCGCTCACGGAGAGACCAGAGGCAGCAATTTCCGCCTTCAGGCTTTCAATGTCTTCTTTCGTCGGATTGAACACCGCCTGCGGCAGCGGGTCCTGCCAAATCAGATCTTCTTTCGGCACTTCCGGGCCAAGGTAACGCGATTTTGGCCCCATATCACGGTGGGTCAGCTTGAACCAGGCACGCGCGAAGGCTTCGTTGAAGGCCTGCGGATCGTTCAGGAAGCGGCGGGAAATCTTTTCGAATTCCGGGTCGAAGCGCAGCGTCAGGTCGGTGACCAGCATGGTAGGCTTGCGTTTTTTCGACGGGTCGAACGGATCGGGCATGATTTCCGGCGCATCCACGGCTTCAAACTGAATCGCCCCTGCCGGACTGCGGGTCTGTACCCATTCGTATTTGAACAGGTTCTCGAAGAAGTAGTTGCTCCACTGGGTCGGGGTTTGTGACCAGATGACCTCCAGCCCGGAGGTAATGGCGTCTGCGCCAACCCCCGTGCCGTGCGTGCTGGCCCAGCCCAGGCCCTGTGCTTCAATCGGTGAGGCTTCGGGGTCGGTACCCACGTGGGTGGCTTCACCCGCGCCGTGAGTCTTGCCGAGGGTGTGGCCGCCTGCAATCAGCGCGACGGTCTCTTCATCGTTCATGCCCATGTTGCCGAAGGTCGCACGAATCGCTGCCGCCGCTGACAGCGGTTCACCGCTGGCGTTCGGCCCTTCCGGGTTCACGTAGATCAGGCCCATTTCGGTGGCTGCCAGAGGACGCTTAGCCAGCGCTTCCGGGTCGCGGTGGGTCAGCCAGGCTTTTTCATCACCCCAGTTCACGTCAAGATCCGGTTCCCAGACGTCTTCACGCCCGGCACCAAAACCAAAGGTACGGAAGCCGGAGTTCTCCAGCGCCACGTTACCCGCGAGGATAAACAGGTCGGCCCAGGAGATTTTTTGTCCGTATTTTTTCTTGATAGGCCACAGCAGACGGCGCGCTTTATCCAGGCTTACGTTATCCGGCCAGGAGTTCAGTGGCGCAAAGCGCTGTTGACCGCGTCCTGCCCCACCGCGCCCGTCCACGGAGCGATAGGTACCCGCACCGTGCCACGCCATACGGATAAACAGGCCCGCATAGCTGCCCCAGTCGGCAGGCCACCAAGGTTGAGAGTCGGTTAAAAGTGCTTTGAGGTCGCCTTTAAGGGCAGAGTAATCAAGCTTGCTGAATTCTTTGCGGTAGTCGAAGTCTTCACCCAGCGGGTTCGAACGATTGGAATGTTGGTTAAGAAGATCGATGCGGAGTTGTTTTGGCCACCAGTCGCGGCTGCCTGTACCTGCGCCCGCGCTGTGATCGACGCCGCCCTGATGGAACGGGCATTTGCCGACTGATGCCGCTTTATTGGTCTCGTCTGACGTGCTCATCGCTATGCTCCCTTTTACAGTGTTACCGTTACGATATACACCACTAGCAATAAGTTATAGTTGAATTAATCCACAGATTCGATAGCTGATACCTTTTAACTTTTTACCCTGTTAAAAAGCCCTCTATTTAAGAGGGCTTTTGGTGTTTTACGCGGGGCGAACGCCCAGAGTATGGCAGATGGCATAGCTCATCTCCGCGCGGTTTAGCGTGTAGAAGTGGAAGTCTTTCACCCCTTCACGGCTTAAGATTTTCACCATGTCCATCGCGATATTGGCCCCCACCAGCTTGCGGGTTTCCGGGTCATCATCCAGACCTTCGTACATTTTGGACATCCACAGCGGAATGCGCACGTTGGTCATATCGGCGAATTTCTTCGCCTGTTTGAAGTTAGAGACCGGCAGAATGCCCGGGATAATTTCAACGTCGATGCCCGCGGAGACGCAGCGGTCACGGAAGCGCAGGTAGCTTTCGACATCAAAGAAGAACTGGGTAATGGCGCGGTTGGCACCGGCCTCCACTTTACGCTTGAGGTTAAGCAGATCCGCCTGGGCGCTTTTCGCTTCCGGGTGAACCTCAGGGTAAGCAGCCACGGAGATATCGAAATCTGCCACCTCTTTCAGCAGCCCAACCAGGTCGGCCGCATACATCTCTGGCTTGCCGCTGCCGGGCGGGAGGTCGCCGCGCAGTGCGACAATATGACGGATGCCGTTATTCCAGTAATCCTGGGCGATGGCACGCAGCTCGTCGCGGGTAGCGTCGATACAGGTGAGGTGCGGCGCCGCTTCCAGACCGGTACGATCTTTGATGCCTTTAATGATGCTGTGCGTACGGTCACGCTCGCCAGAGTTCGCACCGTAGGTCACGGAGACAAACTTTGGTTTCAGGCTGCTGAGACGATCGATAGAGCTCCACAGGGTTTGCTCCATTTCACTGGTGCGCGGCGGGAAAAATTCAAAAGAGACGTTAATCTGACCGTTTACTTCGGCCAGGCTCTGGTTCAGTGCTTCCCGCTGGTTGGCGTGAAAAAAGCTCATACCCTACCCCTATCAATCGCGTGTCATTGTCTGTTGTGTTGTGAACTTCTATACGTTTAGACGTCCAGATGTAAAAATGACGGAAAAGCGGAGGGACGTCAATAGAAATAATCAACAATAACGGTGAGGTTTGCTCAGGGAAGATGAGGGAAATTCATGATGGGGGTGAGCGCGGTCCGATGCCCTCACCCTAACCCTCTCCCACAGGGAGAGGGAAATTCAGTTTTTACAGCAGCTTAGCCAGACGGTTGATGTCGGACTGGATCGCCCCTGCGGTGACGTCGCGCCCGGCGCCCGGGCCGCGGATCACCAGCGGGTTATCGCGGTACCAGAGGCTTTCGATGGCGAAGACGTTATCGCACGGCAACAGCGCCGCCAGCGGATGTTCAGGACGCACCGCCTCGACACCGACGCGCGCTTTTCCGTTGGCCTCAAAACGTGCCACGTAGCGCAGCACCAGCCCCATCTCGTTCGCCGCTTCCAGACGCTGCACCATCTGCTCGTTAAGCTCTTCACCATTTTCAAAGAAATGATCCACAGAACCCTCCTCACAGCCGGCAGGCACCAGCGACTCGACGCGGACGGAATCCGGCTCGATGTCATAACCTGCTTCACGCGCCAGGATCACCAGCTTGCGCATCACGTCTTTACCGGAGAGGTCAACGCGCGGATCGGGTTCCGTTAAGCCCTGCTGCCACGCCTGATCCACCAGGTCGGTGAACGGTACGGTGCCGTCGAACTGCAGGAACAGCCAGGAGAGCGTACCGGAGAAGATACCGCTCAGCGCCAGAATGCTGTCACCGCTTTCAATCAGGTCGCGCACGGTGTGGTTTACCGGCAGGCCCGCGCCCACGGTGGCGTTATACAGCCAGTGACGGCCGGTTTTTTCAAACGCGTCGTGGATCTGGCGGTATTTATCGGTGCTGCTTGCCCCCGCCAGTTTGTTCGCACTGATGACGTGGAAACCGTGGCTGGCGAAATCAAGATACTGATCGGCAAGCTGTTCGCTGGCGGTAACGTCCAGCACCACCAGATCGTCGTACGGGTGCGCGCGCATCCACAGGAACAGCGACTCTTCATCCTGCTCGACGGCTTCATCATTAAAGAAGGCAAGCGCGCGGCTGGCATCCAGCCCTTCGTAGTTCAGCAGGCTGCGGCGGCTGTCCACCACGCCTGCGAGAATGAATTCGAACCCGGTACGCGCCGAGAGCGTGACCTGTTCGCGGGCGAACAGCTCCAGCCAGCGGGAACCGATGTTGCCTTTACCAAACAGCACCAGGCCGATGCGTTTTTCCGCGCGGAACAGAGAGGTATGCAGACCCTGAATCAGGCTTTCGGTTGGCCCTTTGCGCAGAACGGCAACCAGGCTGATGCCCTCTTCCGACTGCCAGGTGAACTCCACCGGCTGGCCTTTCAGCTGCTGCCAGAAGCGGTGGCAGTGCAGCGGGTTACGGGTGACGCCCGCGCCCACCATCGCCACCAGCGCCAGCCCCTGACGCAGGCGAAGCTCGCCCGGCAGGCCCGCTTCATCCAGAATTTTCAGCGCGCTGTCCGCCACTTCTGCGGTATAGCAGAACTGCAGCAGCTGGCGGTCATTATGCACACCCACGGCCAGCGGGCGCACCTGGGCGCGTTTCAGGATCGTGTCGATCTCTTTATGTGCCAGCCTGAAGTCCTGGCCCGCAGGAACCTGGAACTCAATCAGGCAGATGTCGTCGTGGCTGGTAACAATACGCGCCCCGGTACCAGAGGCCAGCACGCGCTCAATGCGCGTGGAGCCTTGATCCGGGGTGTAGCTGCAGCGCAGCTGCAGGTCGATATCGCTACCGGAAACCGGCTGCAGCGTACGGGCGTGCAGCACCGGTGCCGCCAGACGCGCCAGCTCGCTGGCTTCATCCAGGCGCAGCAGCGGCAGCAGGCAGGCATCTTTTACTTTGCGCGGGTCCGCGCTATAAACACCGGCCACGTCGCTCCAGATGGTGACGCGGGACACGCCCGCCAGAGCACCGATTTGCGTCGCCGAGTAGTCGGAGCCGTTACGGCCCAGCAGCACGGTTTCACCCGCGTTGCTGCGGCTGATAAAGCCGGTAACCACAATGCGTTTACCGGGATGTTGCACCAGCAGCTGTTGCAGCAGTGGGTAGGACAACCCTTCATCCACCTGCGGCTGCGCGGCGCGTTCGGCACGCAGGAAATCACGCGCGTCGAGCCAGGCGGCGTCCACGCCCAGGTGTTGCAGAACCGCAGCCATCAGGCGCGCAGACCACACTTCACCGTGGCCAACCACTTCGGCATACACCGCATCGGTAATGCCGCTGTCCAGCAGAGCGGCCAGACGCTCAAGATCGTGCGTGAAGGCGCTGATCAGCCCGTCCGCCACGTCAGAAGGCAGCAGGCCGGCAATCAATTCGCTCTGATAGCGACGTAATGATTGTTGCACCTGATGCGCAGAAAGGCGATCGGTCTGGCTCAGTTTCAGCCAGCTAATCAACTGGTTGGTGGTGCTGCCCGCCGCCGAGACAACCATCATGTCACCCGGCTGTGAATATTCCGTCATGATCCCTGCGACACGCAGGTAACATTTCACATCAGCAAGACTACTACCACCAAACTTATGCAGTTGACGACCCTTCGCCCCTGCCTGCGCTATCACACTCATGATTACCCCTTGGCTGCGATCCGGAAGCCATTTTCCAGATCGGCAATTAAATCTTCAGAATCTTCAATACCGGTTGAGATCCGCAGCAGCGTCTCAGAAATCCCGGCGGCGGCACGTGCTTCGGGTGCCATACCTGCGTGCGTCATGGTCGCGGCGTGGGAGATCAAGCTTTCAACCCCACCTAAGGATTCCGCCAGCGTAAACAATGACAGCCCGCTCAGGAAGCGACGCAGCGTTTGCTCGTCACCGTCCAGTTCAAAACTTAACATCGCGCCAAACCCTTTCTGCTGGCGCGCGGCAATCTCGTGCCCCTGGTTTTCCGGCAGCGACGGGTGGTACAGCTTCTTCACCAGCGGCTGGGTTTTCAGGAAGTCGACAATCGCCTGAGCATTACGCTGCGCCACGTCCATGCGCGGCGACAGCGTACGGATGCCGCGCAACAGCAGGTAGCTGTCGAAGGCGCCTGCGGTGACGCCAATATTATTGGCCCACCATGCCAGTTCGGTGACAACGTCAGGATCTTTGGCAATCACCACACCTGCCACCACGTCAGAATGGCCGTTCAGATATTTAGTGCATGAATGCAACACCAGATCGGCACCCAGTGCGAGTGGGTTCTGAAGGGCCGGACTGAGGAACGTATTATCCACTACACTTATCGCTCCCGCATCCCTTGCGAGCTGACAAATTTTCGCAATATCGACAACGCGCAACAATGGATTGCTTGGACTTTCCACCAGAACCAGCTTCGGTTTCTCTGCCAGCGCCTGTTTCAGCGCCTGTTCGTCGTTTTGATCGACAAACAGCACGCGATAGCAGCCGCGCTTTGCCAGGCTGTCAAACAGACGATAGCTGCCGCCGTAACAGTCGTGCGGCGCAACCAGCAGATCGCCAGGCTTCAGGAACACCGTGGTCACCAGATGAATGGCAGACATGCCGGTATTGGTTAATACTGCCCCTGCGCCACCTTCCAGTTCGGCCAGCGCACGCTGGGTCACGTCACGCGTAGGGTTGCCACGACGCGAGTAGTCATGCGCGCGGGGTTCATTAAATCCGGTGAAGTTGTAAGTACTGGAAAGATGAATGGGCGGGACAACGCAGCCGTACTGCTCGTCATCATTTAATCCGCTACGCACTGCGATAGTGGCCTGTTTACGCGTCATGGTGAGGGCTTCCTGGCGAATGAGGTGAAAAGTCAGGCACCAGAGTAAACATTGAAAGTATGGACGTCAATACATCTGGACATCTAAACTTCTTTGCGTATAGATTGAGCAATGCGCAAATAGCCGTTAAAATTATATGCTTTAGTGCACGCTGCAGCGGCAATATCCGTGCCACGGTATCGTCTCTACGGTAAACTAGGCAAGATTGCGGTTCAAAACGGGTGGTTACCGGTTTTGCACCTTTAGATAAATGACTGAGAGGATTAAAGGTATCTCATGGCTGAATGGAGCGGCGAATATATCAGCCCATACGCTGAGCACGGTAAGAAGAGTGAGCAAGTAAAGAAAATTACGGTTTCCATTCCTCTGAAGGTGTTGAAGATCCTCACCGATGAACGTACGCGTCGTCAGGTGAACAACCTGCGCCACGCAACCAACAGCGAACTGCTGTGCGAAGCGTTTCTGCATGCGTTTACCGGTCAACCGTTGCCGAACGATGACGATCTGCGCAAAGAGCGTAGTGACGAAATCCCGGAAGAGGCGAAGGTGATCATGCGTGAACTGGGTATTGACCCGGAGACGTGGGAATACTGAGAAGCGGATACAAAAAAGGCACCTTGCGGTGCCTTTTTTTCGGGAAACTTATTTAGCGCCCGGGATGCTGAAACGCTTGTTGAAGCGGTCAACACGGCCACCGGTTGCAACATCACGCTGCTTACCAGTGTAGAACGGGTGGCATTTGCCGCACACGTCCAGGTTCAGATCGTGACCCACGGTAGAGCGGATCTGGATAGAGTTACCGCAAGAACAGTTTGCAGTAATCATTTCGTATTTCGGGTGAATATCTTTTTTCATGGGAGAACCTCAGTTAAGGCCGCGTCGCTCTTCCAGCCCTAACGCCAGACACCACGCGATGTTGATTGTAAGTTCTTTGGCGTAAAGTACACCAAAGGCGGCGAATCATACAGAATTTGACCAACGTATGCAAACTGATCCGCACGCCGCTTTTACTAATGTGTATACTAACGCGCCACTTTTCAAGTCAGGAAGATTCGATGCCCGTCGCTCACGTTGCCCTGCCCGTTCCGCTTCCCCGCACCTTTGACTATCTGCTGCCCGACAGCATGAGCGCCAAAGCGGGCTGTCGCGTGACCGTGCCGTTTGGCAAACAGCAGCGCGTGGGGATCGTCGTCTCCGTCAGCGATAAGAGCGAACTGCCGCTTAACGAACTGAAATCGGTCGTTGAGGTGCTGGACAGCGAGCCCGTCTACTCCACCAGCACCTGGCGACTGCTGCTGTGGGCGGCGGATTATTATCATCACCCCATCGGCGACGTCCTGTTCCACGCCCTGCCAATTATGCTGCGTCAGGGCAAGAGCGCCAGCCATGCGCCGATGTGGTACTGGTTTGCCACGGAGGAAGGCCAGGCCGTCGACATCAACAGCCTGAAGCGCTCGCAGAAACAGCAGCAGGCGCTGGCGGCGCTGCGTCAGGGGAAAATCTGGCGGCATCAGGTCGACGAGCTTGAGGTCAGCGAAACGGCGCTACAGGCATTAAGAAAAAAAGGGCTGAGCGACCTGGCAAGCGAGGCGCCTGCCCTTAACGACTGGCGGGAGAGTTTCTCCGTTTCAGGGGATCGCCTGCGTCTGAATACCGAGCAGGCCACCGCGGTAGGCGCAATTCATAGCGCCTCCGATCGTTTCTCTGCCTGGCTGCTGGCTGGGGTCACCGGTTCCGGCAAGACCGAAGTTTACCTGAGCGTGCTGGAAAACGTGCTCGCGCAGGGGAAACAGGCGCTGGTGATGGTGCCGGAAATTGGCCTGACGCCGCAAACCATCGCCCGATTCCGCGAACGCTTTAACGCGCCGGTTGAGGTGCTGCACTCAGGCCTGAATGACAGCGAGCGACTCAGCGCCTGGCTGAAAGCGAAAAACGGCGAAGCGGCGATTGTGATCGGCACCCGCTCGTCGCTGTTCACGCCGTTTAAAAATCTTGGCGTTATCGTGATCGACGAAGAGCACGACAGCTCCTATAAACAGCAGGAAAGCTGGCGCTATCACGCCCGCGATCTGGCCGTCTACCGCGCGCACAGCGAGCAAATTCCCATTGTTCTGGGATCCGCCACGCCTGCGCTCGAAACGCTGCACAACGTGCGCCAGCGTAAATACCACATGCTGCGCCTGACGCGTCGCGCGGGGAATGCCCGTCCGGCCATTCAGCACGTGCTGGATTTGAAAGGTCAGCAGGTCCAGGCGGGGCTAGCGCCCGCGCTTATTACCCGCATGCGCCAGCATTTGCAGGCGGGGAATCAGGTCATTCTGTTCCTCAACCGTCGCGGATTTGCACCTGCCCTGCTGTGCCACGACTGCGGCTGGATTGCCGAATGCCCGCGCTGCGATCACTACTACACCTTCCATCAGGCCCAGCGTCATCTGCGCTGCCACCACTGCGACAGCCAGCGTCCGGTGCCGCGCCAGTGCCCGTCGTGTGGCTCAACGCATATTGTGCCGGTCGGTCTGGGGACGGAACAGCTGGAGCAGGCGCTTGGGCCCTTTTTCCCGGACGTGCCGATTTCGCGTATCGACCGGGACACCACCAGCCGCAAAGGCGCACTCGAACAGCAGCTGGCGGAAGTGCATCGCGGTGGCGCGCGCATCCTGATTGGCACCCAGATGCTGGCCAAAGGCCACCACTTCCCGGACGTGACGCTGGTCGCCCTGCTGGACGTGGACGGCGCGCTGTTCTCGGCAGATTTTCGTTCAGCCGAGCGCTTCGCCCAGCTTTACACCCAGGTTGCCGGACGTGCAGGACGCGCCGGTAAACAGGGCGAAGTGGTGTTGCAAACGCACCACCCGGAGCACCCGCTGCTGCAAACCTTGCTGCACAAAGGCTATGACGCCTTTGCCGAGCAGGCGCTGGCCGAACGCCAGACCATGCAGCTACCGCCGTGGACCAGCCACGTCATCATCCGCGCGGAAGATCATAACAACCAGCAGGCGCCACTTTTCCTGCAGCAGCTGAGAAACCTCCTGCAGGCCAGCCCGCTGGTGGATAGTCAGCTGTGGATTTTGGGCCCGGTGCCTGCCCTCGCGCCAAAACGCGGCGGCCGTTTCCGCTGGCAAATTTTGCTCCAGCACCCCTCGCGCATTCGTCTTCAGCATATCGTCAGCGGCACGCTGGTGCTGATTAACACCCTGCCCGAAGCGCGAAAAGTGAAGTGGGTGCTGGACGTCGACCCTATCGAAGGCTGAAGCTGGATCGAAAAATTTAACGCTCCTCACACTTTTTATGAAAATTCTGTAACCGATTCCATTAACTATCTGTAAAAATGGTGATGTCAGAAGTTCGGTGTTCAGGCGAGGAGAAGACGTTGAAGTCCAGGAAAGAGGTTGCGGCTGCGACCATGAAAGACGTTGCCCAGAAAGCACAGGTCTCTACGGCAACAGTATCCCGCGCATTAATGAACCCGGATAAAGTCTCCCAGGCGACCCGTAACCGGGTGGAGCAGGCTGCGCTTGAAGTGGGCTATTTTCCGCAGGCAATGGGACGTAACGTCAAACGCAACGAGTCGCGCACCATCCTGGTGATTGTGCCGGACATCTGTGACCCTTTCTTTAGCGAGATTATCCGCGGCATAGAAGTCACTGCGGCGGAACAGGGGTACCTGGTGCTGATTGGCGACTGCGCCCATCAGAACCAACAGGAAAAAACCTTCATCGACCTCATTATCACCAAGCAGATCGACGGCATGCTGCTGCTTGGCTCTCGCCTGCCGTTTGATGCCAGCATCGAAGAGCAGCGTAATTTACCGCCGATGGTGATGGCCAACGAGTTTGCGCCGGAGCTGGAGCTGCCGACGGTCCATATTGATAACCTTACCGCCGCGTTCAACGCCGTAAACTATCTCCAGGAGCTGGGGCATAAGCGTATTGGCTGCATCGCCGGACCGGAAGAGATGCCGCTGTGTCACTACCGTTTACAGGGTTACGTTCAGGCGCTGCGCCGTACCGGCGTGACCGTCGATCCGCACTACATTGCGCGCGGTGATTTTACCTTCGCAGCCGGTGGACAGGCGCTGGAGAAACTTCTGGACCTGCCTGAGCCGCCAACCGCCGTATTTTGCCACAGCGACGTGATGGCGCTGGGCGCATTATCGTATGCCAAACGCCGCGGTCTTCGCATACCGAAAGATTTATCCATCATCGGATTCGATAATATTTCGCTTTCGGAATTTTGCGATCCGCCGCTCTCAACGGTCGCTCAGCCGCGCTACCAAATCGGCCGCGAAGCGATGCTGCTTCTGCTGGATCAGCTTCACGGTCAAACAGTTAGCAGCGGCTCACGGTTGCTGGACTGCGAACTGATCGTCCGCGGCACGACCCAGGCATTGACTTAAAGTAAACGTCTTTCGGATACCCTTATCTGGTCAAAGCCCCGCCGCTTAAGTAACATGGCGGACTGACGAACGAATAAATACAGCGAAACGATAGTGGCACAACGAGATTATGTACGTCGCGGCCAGCCGGCACCTTCGCGACGCAAAAAGAGTAGCTCAAGAAAAAAGCAACGTAACCTGCCTGCTGTCTCGCCAGCAATGGTCGCTATTGCTGCGGCTGTAGTCGTCGCCTTTATTGGTGGCCTGTACTTTATCACGCACCATAAAAAAGAAGAGTCTGAGGCGCTTCAGGCCAGTAAAGTCGCCGGAAATGGCCTCCCTCCGAAGCCTGAAGAGCGCTGGCGCTATATCAAAGAGCTGGAAAGCCGTCAGCCTGGGGTACGTGCGCCAACGGAACCTTCTGCGGGTGGTGAAGTACAGAATGCGAATCAGCTGACGGATGAACAGCGTCAACTGCTGGCACAAATGCAGGCCGATATGCGCCAGCAGCCTACGCAGCTGAACGAAGTGCCGTGGAATGAGCAAACGCCGGAACAGCGTCAGCAAACGCTGCAGCGTCGCCAGGCACAACAGCAGATTCAGCAGCAACAGCAGTGGGCGCAAACCCAGCCGGTACAGCAGCCTAAGGCACAGCCGCGGGTAACGGAACAGCCGTATCAGCAGCCAACGCGTACGGTGCAGTCTCAGCCTGTCCAGCAGCAGCCTAAAGCGCAGCAGCAGAAGCAGGCGGCTCAGCCGTATCAGGATCTGCTCCAGACGCCAGCGCATACCACTGCGCAGCAGCCGAAAACGCAGCAGGCCGCGCCGGTCACGAAAGAGACCGAAGCGCCGAAGCAGACGGCGGAGAAAAAAGACGAACGTCGCTGGATGGTACAGTGCGGTTCGTTCAAAGGTGCGGAGCAGGCGGAAACGGTGCGCGCGCAGCTGGCCTTTGAAGGGTTTGATTCGCGTATTACCACCAATAACGGCTGGAATCGCGTGGTGATTGGTCCGGTCAAAGGCAAAGAAAATGCCGATGGCACCCTTTCTCGTTTGAAAATCGCCGGTCACACAAACTGCATTCGACTCGCCTCCGGGGGTTGAAACCCCCAAAATCCCCCCCATCTATCATTTAATTCAGCCCTGGGCACAGGCTCAGGGCTTCTGTTTCCCGATTCTGTAACCAGGGGGTCTGCTCGTGACAACAATAGTAAGTGTACGCCGTAACGGCCATGTGGTAATCGCCGGTGATGGCCAGGCCACGCTGGGTAATACCGTCATGAAAGGCAACGTGAAGAAAGTGCGTCGTCTCTACAACGACAAAGTGATCGCCGGCTTTGCAGGCGGCACGGCAGATGCCTTCACGCTGTTTGAACTGTTTGAACGTAAACTGGAAATGCACCAGGGTCATCTGGTGAAAGCCGCCGTTGAGCTGGCGAAAGACTGGCGTACCGACCGCATGCTGCGCAAGCTCGAAGCGCTGCTGGCGGTCGCCGATGAAACCGCTTCGCTGATCATCACCGGTAACGGTGACGTAATTCAGCCGGAAAATGACCTGATTGCCATCGGCTCTGGCGGCCCTTATGCCCAGGCTGCTGCCCGCGCACTGTTGGAAAATACCGACATGAACGCGCGTGATATCGCGGTGAAGGCGTTGGATATTGCAGGTGATATCTGCATCTATACCAACCACAACCACACCATCGAAGAATTGACCTCCAAAGCGTAAGGATCTCCCATGTCTGAAATGACCCCACGCGAAATTGTCAGCGAACTGAACAAACATATTATCGGCCAGGATAACGCCAAGCGTTCCGTGGCTATCGCCCTGCGTAACCGCTGGCGTCGTATGCAGCTTGACGAAGAGCTGCGCCACGAAGTGACGCCGAAAAACATTCTGATGATCGGCCCGACCGGCGTCGGTAAAACCGAAATCGCCCGTCGTCTGGCGAAGCTGGCTAACGCACCGTTCATCAAAGTTGAAGCCACCAAGTTCACCGAAGTGGGCTATGTGGGTAAAGAAGTGGACTCCATCATCCGCGATCTGACCGACTCGGCGATCAAAATGGTGCGCGTCCAGGCCATTGAGAAAAACCGCTATCGCGCGGAAGAGATGGCCGAAGAGCGCATTCTCGACGTGCTGATCCCACCGGCAAAAAACAACTGGGGTCAGGCTGAACAGCAGGCGGAACCGTCCGCTGCGCGTCAGGCGTTCCGCAAAAAACTGCGTGAAGGCCAGCTGGATGATAAAGAGATTGAGATCGATCTCGCTGCCGCGCCAATGGGTGTGGAAATCATGGCACCTCCGGGCATGGAAGAGATGACCAGCCAGCTGCAGTCCATGTTCCAGAACCTGGGCGGTCAGAAGCAAAAAACGCGTAAGCTGAAAATCAAAGACGCGATGAAGCTGCTAATTGAAGAAGAAGCGGCGAAGCTGGTGAATCCGGAAGAGCTGAAGCAGGACGCTATCGACGCGGTTGAGCAGCACGGTATCGTGTTTATCGACGAAATCGACAAAATTTGTAAGCGCGGCGGCAACAGCTCCGGCCCGGACGTGTCCCGCGAAGGCGTTCAGCGCGACCTGCTGCCGCTGGTAGAAGGCTGCACGGTCTCCACCAAGCACGGCATGGTGAAAACGGACCACATCCTGTTTATCGCATCAGGTGCCTTCCAGGTTGCCAGCCCGTCGGATCTGATCCCGGAACTGCAGGGCCGTCTGCCTATCCGCGTTGAGCTGCAGGCGCTGACGACCGAAGACTTCGAACGTATCCTGACCGAGCCAAACGCCTCTGCAACCGTTCAGTACAAAGCGCTGATGGCGACCGAAGGCGTGAACCTCGAGTTCACCGAAGACGGTATCAAACGTATTGCCCAGGCCGCATGGCAGGTGAACGAAACCACCGAAAACATCGGTGCGCGTCGTCTGCATACCGTGCTGGAACGCCTGGTGGAAGATATCTCTTACGACGCGAGCGATCTGAACGGTCAAACCGTTACCATTGACGCAGAATATGTGAGTAAACATCTGGATGCGTTAGTGGCAGATGAAGATCTGAGCCGTTTTATCCTATAATCGCGGTTACTGGATTCTCATCACGTTTAATGGGGGCTAATGCCCCCATTTTTATTGGCTAAATACTTATGACTGACATCAGCCGTACTCAGGCGTGGCTCGAAAGTCTGCGCCCTAAAACACTCCCTCTGGCCTTTGCCGCGATTATCGTCGGTACGGCGCTTGCCTGGTGGCAGGGTTATTTCGATCCGCTGGTTGCCGCGCTGGCATTGATTACCGCCGGCCTGCTGCAAATTCTCTCCAACCTCGCCAACGACTATGGCGACGCGGTGAAAGGCAGCGACAAACCTGACCGTATCGGGCCGCTGCGTGGGATGCAAAAAGGGGTGATTACCCAGGCGCAGATGAAACGCGCGCTGATTATCACCGTGGTGCTGATCTGTTTATCGGGTCTGGCGCTGGTGACAGTGGCGTCTAAGACCCCCAGCGATTTTATTGGCTTCCTGGTGCTGGGTTTATTGGCCATTATCGCAGCCATCACCTACACCGTCGGCACGCGTCCTTACGGCTACATTGGGCTCGGGGATATCTCCGTACTGGTGTTCTTCGGCTGGCTGAGCGTGATGGGAAGCTGGTACTTACAGGCGCATACGGTGATCCCAGCGCTGTTCCTGCCTGCGACCGCCTGCGGTCTGCTGGCGACCGCGGTGCTCAACATCAACAACCTGCGCGATATCGACAGCGACCGGGAGAACGGCAAAAACACCCTGGCGGTCCGTCTGGGGCCGGTGAATGCGCGTCGCTACCATGCCTGCCTGCTCATGGGTGCCCTGGTCTGCCTGGCGCTGTTTAACCTGATTTCCCTGCACAGTCTGTGGGGCTGGCTGTTTGTGCTTGCCGCGCCGTTGCTGATTAAGCAGGCCCGTTTTGTGATGCGTGAACGTAGCCCGGCCGCCATGCCGCCGATGCTGGAACGCACGGTAAAAGGCGCGCTGCTGACTAACCTGTTGTTCGTCATCGGGATTGTCTTAAGCCAGACGCTCAGTTAGCTGACAAATATCAATTAACAATTGATGATTTTGCCAACAACGCATTTCGCACGATATACTGAACACATTCGCAGCAACTGAGCGTTAAACCTATGAAATACGATACCTCCGAGCTTTGTGACATCTACCAGGAAGATGTCAACGTCGTTGAACCGCTGTTCTCCAACTTTGGTGGGCGGTCGTCGTTTGGCGGACAGATCGTCACGGTGAAATGTTTCGAGGATAACGGGTTGTTGTACGATCTGCTCGAACAGAACGGCCGTGGCCGCGTACTGGTGGTCGATGGCGGTGGTTCCGTACGCCGCGCATTGATTGATGCTGAGCTGGCCGGTATTGCCGCACAAAACGAGTGGGAAGGCATTGTGGTGTACGGTTCCGTGCGTCAGGTGGACGATCTGGAAGACCTGGATATCGGGATTCAGGCCATCGCAGCCATACCGGTAGGGGCGGCAGGTGACGGCATCGGCGAAAGCGACGTGCGCGTCAATTTCGGCGGCGTGACCTTCTTCTCCGGCGACCATCTCTACGCCGATAATACCGGCATTATCCTTTCCGAAGATCCGCTGGATATCGAGTAATAAAACCGTAAGCGTGGACCATAAAAAAACCGCCAGCAGCAATGTGGCGGTTTTTTGTCCCTCGGGATTCGCGGTCCGTTGGGGAGTTTTGCAACCTTTAACCAGGATTTTTATCTTACCCTGGTTCAAATCTCAGGTAACCCCATCGACCCTTTATAAATTCCTAATTAACTATTAAAACCTTAACTACGCTGCTGCTGCTCATTATGATGCATCGTCCCTTTCCGCCATCTCGCACATGGGCATCGGTCCAGGGAAAGGTGTCTTCACAACCGTATAGCAACCTTTAACCGGGCTTGTGTCCACCGACTTATCACCGGTGGTGAACGGTGGAGCGGTTAGCTGCAGGGACCGCATAATGAAACGCTATTTATGTATCGCGTTCATTGTCGCCAGCGTACTCGTTGTAAAGAGTGATGAACCGAATGTGTTCGTTGCTTTTACTATGATAGCGCAGGACAAGTAGCGTTAAGGCCGCCTTTGGCGGCCTTTTTTATGGTTGGGTGTCAGTCAGCGAGAACCATAAAAAAAGCCGGGTGGCGGCATCGCCTTACCCGGCCTGTTCAGTTCATCCCAGTGGGAATCAGACTTCTTCCATACGTCCCAGCAGCGCCTGCAGGCGATCCTGCCAGCCGTTCTGCTGTTCGCGCAGCTGGTTGTTTTCGCGCTCCAGTTCTTCGCGGCTGTGCTGCGCGTTCTGTACTTCCTGCGCCAGGCTGCTGTTCTTCTCTTTCAGCTCTTCAATTTCCATCTGCAGCAGGGTGATGGTGTCAATCGCCTGCTGTACTTTCGATTCCAGTTTCTCAAACACTTCTAAAGACATGATGCTACCTCTCCTGAATTGCAAGGCGACGCTTTAACATAAACGCGCACGACATATACCGTCGATTGTATGGAGCGCGGCGCTCTGTGTCCAGCGACACACCGCGCAGATCGCGGTTTGCAACACTTTTAGGTCTGGTCCTGGTGCGTTCGCGTCATATACCCCTAAATTGTTAACTGATTCGTTAATGAAATGATTCAGCTCACATTCCTGTACTGATCCTGTACTGCTGCAAAAATGTGCTTTATGGCGCGAAAACGCTCATTTTATTGACGCAGACCACACATTTCGATTTCGATATTTCTCGTTTTTGCTCGTTAACGATAAATTAACACTATGTCTACAGGGCATCGTGGCTGTCACGGGCGGCCATGCTAACAATAAACATCAATTTCTTCAGGATTCCGATTATGAGTCAGACATCAACCTTAAAAGGCCAGTGCATTGCCGAGTTCCTTGGTACCGGGTTGTTGATATTCTTCGGAGTGGGCTGTGTCGCTGCACTGAAAGTGGCGGGTGCCAGTTTTGGTCAGTGGGAAATCAGTATCATCTGGGGTCTGGGCGTGGCGATGGCCATCTACCTGACTGCAGGGGTGTCTGGTGCACATCTTAACCCGGCGGTGACTATCGCACTGTGGCTGTTCGCGTGCTTCGACGGACGCAAAGTAGTTCCTTTCATTCTTTCTCAGTTTGCCGGCGCGTTTTGCGCAGCGGCGTTAGTTTACGGGCTTTATTACAATCTTTTCATCGACTTCGAACAGACGCATCATATGGTGCGCGGCAGCGTCGAAAGTCTGGATCTGGCAGGCATCTTCTCAACCTATCCAAACCCGCATATCAATTTTGTGCAGGCGTTCGCAGTTGAAATGGTGATTACCGCTATTCTGATGGGCGTTATCCTGGCGCTGACCGACGACGGAAACGGCATTCCGCGCGGCCCGCTGGCCCCACTGCTGATTGGCCTGCTGATTGCGGTGATTGGTGCCTCCATGGGCCCGCTGACCGGCTTCGCGATGAACCCGGCGCGTGATATCGGACCTAAAGCGTTCGCCTTTATCGCAGGCTGGGGCGACGTCGCCTTCACCGGTGGCAAAGACATTCCTTACTTCCTGGTACCGCTGTTTGCGCCAGTTGTCGGGGCTGCGCTGGGTGCGTTCAGCTACCGCAAATTAATTGGTCGCCATTTACCGTGCGACACCTGTGTGGAAGAGGAGAAGGAAACGACTTCTACCGCACAACAAAAAGCTTCGCTGTAATCTGACTACGGGACACATACCATGACCGAAAAAAAATATATCGTTGCGCTCGACCAGGGCACTACCAGCTCCCGCGCTGTCGTAATGGATCATGACGCGAACATCGTCAGCGTGTCACAGCGCGAATTTGAGCAAATTTATCCTCGTCCAGGCTGGGTCGAACACGACCCAATGGAGATCTGGGCGTCACAAAGCTCCACGCTGGTCGAAGTGCTGGCAAAAGCCGATATCAGTTCCGACGAGATTGCCGCGATTGGTATCACTAACCAGCGTGAAACGACGATTGTCTGGGAACGTGAAACCGGTAAGCCTATTTACAACGCCATCGTCTGGCAGTGCCGCCGTACCTCTGAGATCTGCGAGCAGCTGAAGCGCGACGGCATGGAAGAGTACGTGCGCAGCGCCACCGGTCTGGTGGTTGACCCGTATTTCTCCGGCACAAAAGTGAAGTGGATCCTCGACCACGTGGAAGGTTCACGCGAGCGTGCAAAACGCGGCGAGCTGCTGTTCGGCACCGTCGACACCTGGCTTATCTGGAAGATGACCCAGGGACGCGTCCACGTCACCGACTACACCAACGCCTCGCGTACCATGCTGTTCAACATCAACACCCTGGAGTGGGATGACAAGATGCTGGACGCGCTGGATATCCCACGCGCGATGCTGCCTGACGTGCGCAAGTCTTCTGAGGTTTACGGCCAGACCAACATCGGCGGTAAAGGCGGCACCCGTATTCCTATCGCCGGTATTGCCGGTGACCAGCAGGCGGCGCTGTTCGGCCAGCTGTGCGTCAAAGAAGGGATGGCGAAGAACACCTACGGCACCGGCTGCTTTATGCTGATGAACACCGGCGAGAAAGCGGTGAAATCAGAAAACGGCCTGCTGACCACCATCGCCTGTGGACCACGCGGCGAAGTGAACTATGCCCTGGAAGGCGCGGTGTTCATGGCCGGTGCGTCTATCCAGTGGCTGCGCGACGAGATGAAGCTGATCAGCGATGCGTTCGACTCCGAGTACTTCGCGACCAAAGTGAAAGACACCAACGGCGTGTACGTGGTGCCTGCATTCACCGGTCTGGGCGCGCCGTACTGGGATCCGTATGCACGCGGCGCAATTTTTGGCCTGACGCGTGGCGTTAACTCTAACCACATTATTCGCGCCACCCTGGAATCCATCGCCTACCAGACGCGCGACGTGCTGGAAGCGATGCAGGCGGACTCCGGCATTCGTCTGCACGCCCTGCGCGTGGACGGCGGTGCGGTAGCGAATAACTTCCTGATGCAGTTCCAGTCCGACATTCTGGGCACCCGCGTTGAGCGTCCTGAAGTGCGTGAAGTCACGGCGCTGGGCGCGGCATACCTTGCCGGTCTGGCGGTAGGCTTCTGGCAGAACCTGGACGAGCTGCAGGAAAAAGCGGTGATCGAACGCGAATTCCGCCCTGGCATCGAAACCACCGAGCGTAACTTCCGCTACAGCGGCTGGAAGAAAGCGGTGAAACGCGCCCTGGCGTGGGAAGAGCACGAAGAGTAATCATATATTCCCTCTCCCCTGGGGAGAGGGTCAGGGCGAGGGGACCGCA
>NZ_KV787838.1:43336-65659 GCF_001807145.1 Enterobacter sp. HMSC16D10 | reverse complement strand
TCTCCTGCAGCCAGCGGCGCAGGTACATCGCCCCTCCCCACTCTGTGATAAACTTCGTGCAATTCCTTTTGATTGTACGAGTACCTCATGAAACGTGAACTTGCTATCGAGTTTTCCCGCGTCACCGAAGCGGCCGCCCTTGCAGGCTATAAGTGGCTGGGTCGTGGTGACAAAAATACCGCCGACGGCGCAGCCGTCCATGCCATGCGCATTGTGCTTAACCAGGTCAACATCGACGGCACCATCGTGATCGGCGAAGGCGAGATCGACGAAGCGCCAATGCTCTACATCGGTGAAAAAGTCGGTACCGGCAAAGGTGATGCCGTGGATATCGCCGTCGACCCGATCGAAGGTACGCGCATGACCGCAATGGGTCAGGCCAACGCCCTGGCGGTGCTGGCCGTAGGCGATAAAGGCTGCTTCCTCAACGCGCCGGATATGTACATGGAAAAGCTGATTGTCGGTCCTGGCGCAAAAGGCGCAATCGACCTTAGCCTGCCGCTGGAAGAGAACCTGCGTAACGTCGCCAGCGCGCTGAACAAACCGCTGAGCGAACTCACCGTCACTATTCTGGCCAAACCGCGCCACGACGCCACCATCGCGCAGATGCAAAAGCTCGGCGTGCGCGTGTTTGCCATTCCGGATGGTGACGTTGCCGCCTCGATCCTGACCTGCATGCCGGACAGCGAAGTAGACGTGCTGTACGGCATCGGCGGCGCGCCGGAAGGCGTAGTCTCTGCGGCAGTGATCCGCGCGCTGGACGGCGATATGCAGGCTCGTCTGCTGCCCCGCCACGAGGTGAAAGGCGACAGCGAAGAGAACCGCCGTATCGGAGAAAACGAGCTGGCACGCTGCGAAGCGATGGGCATCGAGGCCAACAAAGTGCTGGCGCTGCATGATATGGCCCGTAGCGATAACGTGGTCTTCTCGGCGACAGGTATCACCAAAGGCGATCTGCTGGACGGCATCAGCCGCAAGGGCAATATGGCCACCACTGAAACGCTGCTGATCCGCGGAAAATCACGCACCATTCGCCGCATCCAGTCTATCCACTATCTCGACCGCAAAGACCCGGACGTACAGACGCACATTCTGTAAAACCGTTTGATCGATAGAGCTTTCCGGCCCAAATGGGCTGGAAATCTCCCCGTTAAGTACGGAAGATAGAGCAGAGAAACAGCACAGGAGAAGATCATGGCGGACTGGGTAACAGGTAAAGTCACAAAGATACAGTTCTGGACCGATGCGCTATTTAGTCTCACCCTGCATGCTCCCGTCCACCCGTTTAAAGCCGGGCAATTTGCGAAGCTGGGGCTGGATGTCGACGGCGAGCGCGTGCAGCGCGCCTACTCTTACGTTAACGCGCCTGATAACCCGGATCTCGAGTTCTATCTGGTCACCGTACCTGACGGTAAACTCAGCCCGCGCCTTGCCGCCCTCAAGCCCGGCGACGACGTGCAAATCGTGAGTGAAG
Organism: Enterobacter sp. HMSC16D10; assembly: GCF_001807145.1. Lineage (NCBI taxonomy): Bacteria > Pseudomonadati > Pseudomonadota > Gammaproteobacteria > Enterobacterales > Enterobacteriaceae > Enterobacter > Enterobacter sp. HMSC16D10. Next base: position 64,185 of record NZ_KV787838.1, on the reverse strand, counting down.
CAGCAGGCTTCTTTGTGCTCGAAGAGATCCCGGATTGTGACACGCTCTGGATGCTGGCAACCGGTACGGCCATCGGCCCTTATCTCTCTATTTTGCAGTACGGCAAAGACCTGGAGCGATTTAAAAACATCGTGCTGGTTCACGCTGCGCGCTACGCCGCAGACCTGAGCTACCTGCCGCAGATGCAGGCGCTGGAACAGCAGTACGGCGGAAAGTTAAAGATTCAGACGGTGGTCAGCCGCGAAACCGTAGCAGGAGCGCTGACCGGCCGCGTGCCGGCGCTTATTGAGAGTGGTGCCCTGGAAGAGGCGGTGGGTTTGCCGCTGAACGCTGAAACCAGCCACGTCATGCTGTGTGGCAACCCGCAGATGGTACGCGACACGCAGCAGCTTCTGAAGGATACCCGGCAGATGACGAAACATCTTCGCCGCCGACCGGGCCATATGACCGCCGAACACTACTGGTGATCAGCGGTATTTCACCTCAACGGTGTCTTTACCGTATTTGTTTTCGCTCTGGGTGCCAATAAACGCGCCCAGATCGACAACCATCATCACGAAGATGACCGACGGCAGCAGCCTGCCCACCACCCACGGCAGGATGGACGGAAGCATCGCCCAGTTTCCCGCCACCAGCATCCACGCCAGAATAATCAGAAATGCCCACGCGCCGGAGCGGCCGCGATCGTGCAGGCGTTTCACCACGACTGCCGCCGTTGGCCAGAGCAGGCAGACCAGCGCGAAGGCCGCCGTTTGCGTGCTCAGCCACGCGTTATAGGCGACGAAAAACAGAAGCAGCATGGCGACAACCCACGTCACCATCCAGATCCAGAAATCACGGCGTCCAATACGCCCTTTGAATGAAAACAGCCACTGCTGTATGGTCATGTAAGGTTCCTTATTATCGTTTAGCCCGCATTTTACCCTGGAGTTGTGACCTTTTGACAAGCCGACCAGATATCGTTTTAATCATGAGCACTTACGGCCAGGGGCAATGTTGATGAAAAGTTCGGCACATTCTCTTTTCCTGTGTTTAGCGCTGCTCAGCGCGGGTTTTACCCTGCACGCCGCCGAAACCACAGCCCCGACCACAGCACCGTACCTGCTGGCGGGCGCACCGTCGTTCGATCAGTCCATCAGCCAGTTTCGTGAAGCCTTCAATCAGGCCAATCCCACGCTGCCGCTGGATGAGTTTCGTGCCATTGATGGCCCCCGCGACACGCCTACCCTGACCCGTGCAGCAAGCAAGATTAACGAGAATTTGTATGCCTCCACGGCGCTGGAGCGCGGGACGTTAAAAATCAAAAGCATGCAAATCACCTGGCTGCCAATACAGGGCCCAGAGCAGAAAGCCGCGAAGGCGAAAGCGCTGGAGTACATGAGCGCGGTATTGCAGGCGTTTACCCCTGCGCTGACGAAAAAGCAAAGCCAACAAAAGCTGCAAAAACTCCTCACCGCCGGTAAAAATAAGCGTTACTACGCCGATACCGAAGGCGCGATCCGCTATGTTGTGGCGGACAACGGCGAAAAAGGACTGACCTTCGCTGTTGAACCGATTAAGCTGGCACTATCTGACACCCTCGGCGGGGCGAATTAATGACAAAAAGCAAAGCCTTTCGAGGGAAAATCTCTATACTGATTCACAGACCATGCTGCCCGACAGGGTGGCCATATTCCTTAATTCGCTTATTGAGCGTGGAGAATTGAAATGCGACATCCTTTAGTGATGGGTAACTGGAAACTGAACGGCAGCCGCCACATGGTAAACGAACTGGTTGCGAACCTGCGTAAAGAGCTGGCTGGCGTGACCGGCTGCGCGGTTGCTATCGCTCCGCCGGATATGTACCTGGATCTGGCTAAACGTGCCGCTGACGGCAGCCACATCATTCTGGGCGCGCAGAACGTTGACGTTAACCTGTCTGGCGCGTTCACCGGTGAAACGTCCGCTGAAATGCTGAAAGATATCGGCGCGAAATACATCATCATCGGCCACTCCGAGCGTCGCACCTATCACAAAGAATCCGACGAGTTCATCGCGAAGAAATTCGCCGTGCTTAAAGAGCAGGGTCTGATCCCGGTTCTGTGCATCGGTGAAACCGAAGCAGAAAACGAAGCGGGCAAAACTGAAGAAGTGTGCGCACGTCAGATCGACGCAGTGCTGAAAACGCAGGGCGCAGCAGCGTTCGAAGGCGCGGTTATCGCTTACGAGCCAGTCTGGGCGATCGGTACCGGCAAATCAGCCACCCCTGCGCAGGCTCAGGCGGTTCACAAATTCATCCGTGACCACATTGCGAAAGCTGACGCCAAAGTGGCTGAGCAAGTGATCATCCAGTACGGTGGTTCCGTTAACGCGTCTAACGCTGCTGAGCTGTTCACCCAGCCAGACATCGATGGCGCGCTGGTTGGCGGTGCATCCCTGAAAGCTGACGCTTTCGCGGTGATCGTTAAAGCAGCAGAAGCGGCTAAACAGGCGTAATTGCCTTTGTGGCGGGTGGCGCTTTGCTAACCCGCCCTACGGTTCCGTAGGCCCGGTAAGCGTCAGCGCCACCGGGCTTTTTTACAGCCGTACCAGCAGGCTAAACCACAGATAATCCAGCGGCAGCAGCACCAGATACGTTGCCACCGCCAGCGCCAGACAGAGCACCATCCCCGCCCTGGCAGGCACTTTTCCTAACCCCATCGCCACCACGATCGGCGACGCCTGATACGGCAGCAGCGGCGTAGAATAGCCCAGCACCTGAATCATGATCACCGACAGCAGCGGGAAGCCGGTCGCATCCGAGAAGCTCTGCGCCAGGGTGGTATACAGCGCCGGAACGCCGTTGGCGGTCATGATGAAGTTGAGTGCGGTGGTAATACCGGTCAGCGCCAGGAAGCTGGTGAACGGTCGGTCTGCATCGAGCGGCATAATACGGAGCAACGCCTCGCCCACCGCCGTGCCGATACCGGTTTGCGTCACGACGATCGCCAGCCCCAGAATACCGGCAACGTAGATACAGGTGCGCATATTCACCCCCGCAGAAAACTCCTCCCCGGTGATAAAACCGATGCGCGGCAGCATAACGATGACCGACGCCGCCAGCCCGGTCCAGGCGGGCCCCACGCCGTGCCAGCTCTCCGTCACCCACATCCCCAGCACCACCGCCAGCAGCCAGGCAAGACGCTTTTCGTCCCGCCCCATAGGCTCAGACGGCGCCTGTTCCTTCGGCGGTTTTGGGCTGCCGGGAAAAAGCCAGCAGATCAGGCCAATCAGGATCAGGCCTTTAAGAATGCCCAGCACCGGCGTGTGCAGCAGCAGATACGGGACATAGTTCAGGTGGATGCCGTACGAACCTTCTGCCGCACCGCTCATCACCAGGTTAGGCACGTTAGCGGGCAGAATCGTCGCCGAAAGCTGGAACGTCCCGAACCCTACCGCCAGCGCCAGACCAAACCAGGCGCGGGAGCCGTCAGCGATACCGGCGCGTTTCGCCATTGCGGCGACAATCGGCATCAGCAGCGCAATACGTCCCATATTCGACGGCATCACAAACGCCAGCGCATAGCTCAGCAGCACCACGCTAGCAACCATTAATACCCAGGAGTCGGTGAGCTTTGCCGACAGCGCCCGGGCGGCCCGGTCCGCCAGCCCGGTTTTACGTATCGCCACGCCGAGCACGAATCCGCTGAAGACCAGCCAGAAAGCCGACGCGGCAAAACCACCGAAGATCGTCTCCGGCGGGGCGATCTTCGCGGTCATTGCCGCCGTGAAGAACAGCAGCGCGGTAATGAACTCCGGCAATAGCGACGTCGCCCATAGTACGATGGTGACGCCCACAATCAGTGAAGGCAGCAACAGAGGATACGTTGACCAGAGCGACATACCTGTCTCCTGTAGAATTTTTCAGCAAGTCTACGGCGACAGGCAGGGCGAGTAAACGCTATTTATGGTGGGGTCAATTCAGGATAGCGCATTGATGATCCTGCAGTTCCTCAGCAGACGCGCGGTTAAGCATCAGCAGGTTGCGCTCGGTTGCCAGCAACACAAACGAACCATCTGACTGCTGCGCCATTGCCAGCGCGAAGCGCCCCATATGGTCGCGCGCTTCCGGCAGCTCTTCAGCCAGCATCATGAACGGGCTGCGCTGCACCAGTTCATTCTCCGTCACCCGACGAGCAAGATACTCATGCCCTTCCAGGCCGCCAGGAAGGGGCAGCCACTGGGTGCTGATTTCTCCCTGTGCGGCGTTCAGCTTCTCGCGCACGTCCGGGCGCAGGCAGGAGATATGAATGTGAAAATGGTTTTGCGTGCGCCCTGTCGGCGAGTTAATCGTCAGTGAAATGGCGCTGTCGGGCACCTCGCTTCCACGCTTCAGGGTCATAAAGCTACGCGACTGCCAGGCCAGCCAGAAAAAGTTCGGCGTATGCGCTTCGGTCAACAGCGGGCTTTCGGTGCCGTTGATGCGGTATGTCGGCATCAGCAGGTATTGCAGCGGCCCGTTGCGGTCTTTAAAGACTACATAGCCTGCGTCAGGTTTCACCTGCGCACACGGTGCCGGGTTACGGTGTTGCAGTTGATTCGGCAGGCATTGGTCGAGAACGATATGTCGCAACGCATTCGGATTACCCGCTTTCATCCAGTACCAGCCGCCAGCGGCAAGGGCGATGACAATGAGGATCAATAAGATAATTTTTTTCACGACGCGTTCCCTGTTTTCAATAGAGGCAAAAGAGTAACGCAAAATGATGACCAAATAAAAAACCCGGCGGATTTCTCACGCCGGGTCACCGTATCGTTTATTTATGTTCAGCGCTGGCTAATCTGGTCAAAGGTGCCGCCGTTAGAGAAGTGCTCTTTCTGCGCTTTCGTCCAGCCACCGAAAACATCATCAATGGTGAAGAGCTTCAGTTTCGGGAATACGCCGTCATATTTCTTCGCCACAGCCGCATCGCGTGGACGGTAGAAGTTCTTCGCTGCAATCTCCTGACCTTCCGGCGAGTAGAGGTACTTCAGGTAGGCTTCCGCCACCGCTTTGGTGTCTTTCTTCTCAACCACTTTATCGACAACAGAGACGGTCGGCTCAGCCAGAATAGATTCGCTTGGGGTCACGATCTCAAACTTATCTTTACCCAGTTCGTTGGTCGCCAGCAGGGCTTCGTTTTCCCACGCAATCAGCACGTCACCAATGCCGCGCTCCACGAAGGTGTTGGTTGCACCGCGCGCGCCGGAGTCCAGCACTTCGACGTTTTTGTACAGCGCTTTCACGAACTCCTGGGCTTTAGCCTGGTCACCGTTGTTGTGGTGCAGTGCATAGCCCCAGGCGGCCAGATAGTTCCAGCGTGCGCCGCCGGAGCTTTTCGGGTTAGGGGTAATAACTGACACGCCCGGCTTAATCAGGTCATTCCAGTCATGGATCTGTTTCGGGTTGCCTTTACGTACCAGGAAAACGATGGTCGAGGTGTAGGGCGCGGAGTTATCCGGCAGGCGTTTGATCCAGTTTTTGTCGATACGGCCACGCTCGGCGATCGCGTCAACATCGTAGGCCAGCGCCAGGGTCACCACGTCGGCTTCAATACCGTTGATGACGGAGGTCGCCTGCTTGCCAGAACCACCGTGAGACTGGCGAACCACGACATTGTCGCCGGTTTCCTGCTTCCAGTGTGCCGCAAACGCTTTGTTGTATTGTTCATACAGTTCACGCGTCGGGTCGTATGACACGTTCAGTAACTGGATATCCTTAGCCAGAACGCTGGTCGATGCCAGCAATAATGTTAAACCCACGCCCCATTTATTCATCGCCCAGCTCTCTTGTGTAGTGTTTTGATGAATGCAGCGTGCCAGAAAGCGAATCGAGGATTAAAGAATAAAAAAAGATTGGCTATAACGTAGTGGAATAAAAAAGCGTGTACGCTAAAAAAAGCCGGGTGGCGGCTACGCCTTACCCGGCCTACGAGTCGTGCTTTTGTAGGCCCGGTAAGCGCAGCGCCACCGGGCAACAGAGCCAATCAGTACAGTTTTTTCGCGCAGTCCAGCCAGTCACCTTTGAACGGACGCTTCATGTTTTCAATCGCGTCGATGATGTCATGGTGAACCAGTTTCTCGTTCTGAATACCGACGCAGCGGCCGCCGTGGCCCTGCAGCAGCAGTTCGATTGCGTACGCGCCCATACGGGACGCCAGAATACGGTCGTACGGGCCAGGGGAACCGCCACGCTGGATGTGCCCCAGTACGGTTGCACGGGTTTCACGCTTGGTTTCGGTTTCGATGTACTTCGCAAGCTCGTCTACGTCACAGATGTGCTCGGTGATAGCCACGATCGCATGTTTTTTGCCTTTCGCGATGCCCGCTTTGATTTCAGCTACCAGATCTTCACGGCTGAATTCCACTTCCGGAACCACGACAAACTCACAGCCCCCCGCAATTGCCGCAGCCAGGGTCAGGTCACCGCAGTAACGCCCCATCACTTCAACGATAGAGATACGCTGGTGGGAAGAAGAGGTGTCACGCAGGCGGTCAATCGCTTCCACAACGGTGCCCAGCGCGGTGAAGTAACCGATGGTGTAGTCGGTGCCTTTGATGTCGTTGTCGATGGTGCCCGGCAGGCCGATGCACGGGAAGCCCATTTCAGTCAGACGTTTTGCACCCATGTACGAGCCGTCACCGCCGATAACCACCAGGGCGTCCAGTCCACGTTTTTTCATGTTCTCGATAGCCACTTCACGAACGTGTTCGTCACGGAATTCCGGGAAGCGCGCAGACCCAAGGAAGGTACCGCCACGGTTGATCATGTCAGACACGCTGTAACGGTCGAGCTGAACCATACGGTCTTCATACAGACCCAGGTAACCATCATAGATACCAAAAACTTCCAGACCTTCCGTCAGCGCCGCGCGGACAACCCCACGAATTGCCGCGTTCATGCCCGGCGCATCACCGCCGCTTGTCAACACACCGATTTTCTTAATCATGACTACCTCTGAACTTAGGAATGCAAAATTGAAATCTGTTGCCGGAAGAAACTTATCGACCAACGAATACTGCAAATAGTATATCAATCCCTTCCAGCTGAATTGATTCAGGTCAGACCAAATGGCGGTAATTTATACACAAAATGCTGGCCTGGCTCACTTTTTTACAACGAATTACGAAAGCCCAACATGTCCGGGTACAACCGAGCAGGGATCCTGGTGAATGATGACGTCTGAACCAGGAAAACGCTGCAAAATCGCCTGCTCGACCTGCTCAGCAATCACGTGAGCCTGAACCAGTGGCAGGTTGTCTTCCATTTCAATATGAATCTGAATAAAGCGGGTCGGCCCTGACTGCCGCGTTCGAAGATCGTGTGCACCGCTGACGCCGGGCCAGGCGGTCACGATAGAAAAAATTTCATTACGTTCTGAGTCCGGGAGGGCGCGGTCAAGCAGCGATTGCACTGCTTCATACCCCATCCGCAGGGCGCTATATAAAATATAGATACCAATCCCTAACGCAAACAACGCATCGGCCCGATGCCAGCCATACCAGGCCAGACCGAGCGCAATAAGAATAGCCCCATTCATCATAACATCAGATTGATAATGAAGCATATCCGCCCGTACGGCCTGACTTTGCGTTTTGCGAACGACCCAGCGCTGGAACGTTACCAGAACAAGTGTACAAATAAGTGCAACGACCGTCACAACGACGCCGACGCCGGGATCGTTCATCGGCGTCGGCGAGACGAGATGCTGAATGCCGGTGAGAAACAGGAACAGCGCAGAACCGGATATGAACATGCTTTGTGCCAGCGCGGCCAGCGACTCCGCTTTACCGTGCCCAAAGGTGTGCTCTTCATCCGCTGGCTGCAGCGAGTAACGTACGACCAGCAGGTTGGTCAATGAGGCGGCAATGTCCATCAGCGAATCCACCAGCGCCGCCAGAATACTGACCGAGCCGGTATACCACCAGGCAAAGATTTTAATCAGTAACAGGCTGGATGCCATGACGGTCGCCGCGATGGCGGCCCGGCTGACCAGTCTTCCATAGGATTGATTCATAAACGCTCCTGTCATGTCATGCCGCTAGTATAACGGAAGCATGTGGAGTCGAAGGATGAATAAACGGTTAACAAACAGAATGTGGGGCAAAAAAAACCCCCACATCATGTGGGGGAAGACAGGGATGGTGTCTATGGCAAGGAAAACAGGGTTTACTGGTTACTACGGGTACTGCTATTGCTACTGAAAAACGAGATTTCTGAGCTTCGCTGCATCCGTGCAACCTCACGCAGCTGATCCATACGCTGCTGATGTTTGGTGTTCAAAACCGCTTGCTGCTCCGGCGTTAGCAGGTGGAACATCTGGTTGCGGACCTTCGCCATCTCTACCTGGCGAGCAACCTGTTCCTGTGCCATTTTTTCGGCCTGAGCGCGCACAGCGCTTTCGTCAAAATTTTCTGCGGTGACAAGGCGATGCATTGTCTCCATTTCGCTAACATTAACAGGGGGCTGGTCGTGTCTCGCCCTCTGCATCAGATCTCGCATCTGTTGACGCTGATGTTCGGTTAAACTTATGCCGTCAAACATATGGCTTTGGCTGCTGTTCTGCGTTGCGCCCTCTTGTAAGGGACCGTTATCGCTGATGATAGCTACAGCAGCCTGGCTAAACGCACTGAACGCCAGCGTTGAGGCCATGACGGCAGCGGTAACTTTGCGCATCACTTGCTCCCAAAATCTTTCGTGTCGCGATTCAACGAGAGACAGTCTACGATTCAGGCTGCAAACATGCGTCAGGGGGTGTAAAACAACGTAAAGTCATGGATTAGACAGCCTTGATGTCGTAATTTCTGCCTCGGAGGTATTTAAACAATGAATAAAATCCTGTTAGTTGATGATGACCGAGAGCTCACATCCCTTTTAAAGGAGTTGCTCGACAGGGAAGGTTTCAACGTCCTGGTTGCCCATGATGGCGAGCAGGCGCTGAGTCTCCTTGACGACAGCATCGATTTACTTTTGCTCGACGTGATGATGCCGAAGAAAAACGGCATTGATACGCTGAAAGAGCTTCGCCAGACACACCAGCCCCCCGTTATCATGCTGACCGCACGCGGCAGCGAACTCGACCGCGTACTCGGCCTTGAGCTGGGCGCGGATGACTATTTACCGAAGCCGTTTAACGACCGCGAACTGGTCGCCCGTATTCGCGCGATCCTGCGTCGTTCCCACTGGAGCGAGCAGCAGCAGAATACAGACAACAGTTCACCGACCCTTGAAGTCGACTCCCTGAGCCTGAATCCGGGCCGCCAGGAAGCGAGCTTTGATGGCCAGACGCTGGAACTCACCGGCACCGAGTTCACCCTGCTGTATCTGCTGGCACAGCACCTCGGCCAGGTGGTATCGCGTGAACATTTAAGTCAGGAAGTGCTGGGCAAACGTCTGACCCCGTTTGACCGCGCCATCGACATGCACATCTCTAACCTGCGCCGTAAGCTGCCGGAGCGTAAAGACGGTCACCCATGGTTTAAAACCCTGCGTGGTCGCGGTTATCTGATGGTTTCCGCTTCATGATAGGAAGCTTAACCGCCCGCATCTTCGCCATCTTCTGGTTGACGCTGGCACTGGTTTTAATGCTCGTACTGATGTTGCCAAAACTCGACTCACGCCAGATGACGGAGCTGCTCGACAGCGAGCAACGTCAGGGCGTGATGATCGAGCAGCACGTGGAAGCCGAGCTGGCAAACGATCCGCCAAACGATTTGATGTGGTGGCGCAGGCTGTTTCGCGCTATCGACAAGTGGGCGCCGCCCGGACAACGCCTGCTGCTGGTGACCAGCGAAGGCCGCGTGATTGGCGCCGATCGCAATGAAATGCAGATCATCCGCAACTTCATTGGCCAGGCAGATAATGCCGATCACCCCCAGAAGAAAAAATATGGCCGCGTAGAGATGGTGGGGCCGTTCTCCGTCAGAGATGGCGAGGATAACTATCAGCTCTACCTGATTCGCCCCGCGAGCAGCTCCCAGTCCGATTTTATCAATCTGCTGTTTGACCGCCCTCTCCTGCTGCTGATTGTCACGATGCTGGTCAGCTCGCCGCTGCTGTTATGGCTGGCGTGGAGCCTGGCAAAACCCGCACGTAAGCTGAAAAACGCCGCCGACGAAGTGGCGCAGGGCAACCTGAGGCAGCACCCAGAACTGGAGTCCGGACCGCAGGAGTTCCTGGCCGCCGGGACCAGTTTTAACCAGATGGTGAGCGCGCTCGATCGCATGATGACGGCCCAGCAGCGCCTGCTGTCGGATATCTCGCACGAACTGCGTACCCCGCTCACGCGCTTACAGCTTGGCACCGCCCTGCTGCGCCGCCGCAGCGGAGAAAGCAAAGAGCTGGAGCGCATCGAAACCGAAGCGCATCGTCTGGACAGCATGATCAACGATCTGCTGGTCATGTCGCGCAATCAGCAGAAAAACGCGCTGGTGAGCGAAACGGTGAAAGCCAATCATCTGTGGCATGAAGTGCTGGATAACGCGGCGTTCGAAGCGGAGCAGATGGGCAAATCCTTCACCGTTAACTTCCCGCCGGGCCCGTGGCCGCTGTACGGTAACCCCAACGCGCTGGAAAGCGCGCTGGAAAATATCGTGCGTAACGCCCTGCGCTACTCGCACACGAAGATTGAGGTGGCGTTCTCGGTGGATAAAGACGGGATCACCGTCATTGTCGACGACGACGGTCCTGGCGTCAGCCCGGAAGACCGCGAGCAGATCTTCCGTCCGTTCTACCGCACCGACGAGGCGCGCGACCGGGAATCGGGCGGTACGGGACTGGGGCTGGCGATTGTGGAAACCGCCATGCAGCAGCACCGCGGCTGGGTGAAAGCCGACGACAGCCCGCTGGGTGGACTGCGGTTAACGCTGTGGCTACCGTTGTATAAGCGTTCGTAGCTGTTTGTGCCGGGTGGCGGCTTCGCCTTACCCGGCCTACTTTTTACGGAGGTCTATTTCCCCCACAACCTCCGCGAATTATCCTCGATCTTGCTGCTTAAACGCCGTTTCTGCATCGTTCTTGTCCAGCTGGTCGACAGCCCCGCCGCCGACAGCAGGCGATGATACTGCTCGTCATCAAACGGCATATGCCACGCAATGGCGCAGGCGTCGTAAACAGACACCTCACTCAGGCGTGATACCAGCTCAAGCGGCGCATCCGCTGAAACCTGCCCAGCCAGCACCACCCGGTACAGCCAGCCGGTTTTACCCGCGCTTTGCATCTGAGCCGACATGTCATGAATGCCGAAATGGTAGTTGAGCTTGAAGCACGGCGAGCGCGGCTGCGTCACCTGAATCAGGGCATCGCCCCAGCGGTAGATATCACCAATAAACACGTTCTTTTCGGTGAGCCCTTCAGTGGAGAGATTTTCACCAAACGCGGGAGCAACGAAGAGATCCGCCTGCTCGGGGAACTCCGCCTTCCAGTGCTGATAGTGCTCGCGCGGATAGTGGCACAGCGCGCGCTCCGGCCCGCCGTGGATCTTCTTTTCGGCCTGCTCGTCGCCCGCAAGCCCGAGGTCGGTTAACGTCAGCTCACCGTCGACCTGAATTTTGGCGATGGCGCTCGGGCGGCTGCCGTCGTACTCCCTTACCTTGCCTGTAAATACATTCACCGGATAATGCATCGCTGCCTCCATTACGCAGATACAAAAAAAGCGAGCCATCAGACTCGCTTCTCACAGGCGTCAATGCAACCTTATTTTTTAGCGGCGAAACGCGCTGCTGCTTCGTCCCAGTTCACCACGTCCCAGAACGCTTTGATGTAGTCCGGACGACGGTTCTGGAATTTCAGGTAGTAAGCGTGTTCCCACACGTCCAGACCCAGGATTGGGAAGCCGGATGCGCCAGAGATAGCTTCACCCATCAGCGGGGAGTCCTGGTTCGCGGTAGAAACCACGGCCAGTTTGTCACCTTTCAGTACCAGCCACGCCCAGCCGGAGCCGAAACGGGTTGCAGCGGCTTTCTCGAACTCCGCTTTGAAGTTATCAACGGAACCGAAGTCGCGCTCGATAGCCGCTTTCAGATCGCCCTGCAGGGTGGTACCGGTTTTCAGGCCTTTCCAGAACAGGCTATGGTTAGCGTGACCGCCCGCGTTGTTGCGCAGCACGGTTTTCTTGTCCGCTGGCAGCTGGTCCAGCTTGGTGATCAGCTCTTCAACAGGCAGGTTAGCGAACTCAGGCAGGCTTTCCAGCGCGGCGTTCGCGTTGTTCACGTAGGTCTGGTGGTGTTTAGTGTGATGGATTTCCATCGTCTGCTTGTCGAAATGCGGTTCCAGTGCGTCGTAGGCATACGGCAGGGATGGCAGTGTATAACTCATAATCCTCTCCATTATTGTCGGGCGGCACAGCTGTTAATGCCGCGTAAGCAGTTGGTTCATTATAGTTAATTAAATGATATTGAAAATGATTATCAATGCCGTAGTTTTTATAAGGTTATTCATTTTTTGACCAACGCCGGAATAGTGAATGGGTTCAGGGTGTTAATGGACTTCTAGCGCCTTATTGCCCGCCGCTATCTCCTCCCTGCTGCTGAGCGTAAACGCCGACACCACCGTAATCGCCAGCACGAAACAGCCCAGCATCAGGTATGTCTCCTGAAAACCGATCCGGTCATACATATTCCCGGCAAACGCGGAGAGGAAGATTGCCGCCGACTGTTTGGCAAACTGGAAGCCAATCAGATAGATAGTCGCCGAAAGACGCGTATCAAACACCCCGGTGATGTACTTGAAGGCCCCCACCAGCAGGAACGGCACCTCCAGCGCGTGCAGCATCTTCAGGGCAATCACTTCTACGGCGGTGGTGGCAAACGACGAGCCGATAATGCGCGTCGCCATAATCACCCCGGCGATCAGCAGCGTGTTTTTCGCGCCGATGCGGTTAATGATCCACGGTGAACAAAACATGATGATCGCATTGCAGATTTCCCCGGCAGTGGTCGCAAAACCAAAGGCGCGAGTGCCCTCCTGCGGCGTGGTGAAGAACGTTTTGAAGAAGGTAGCAAACTGCTGGTCGAAAACGTCGTAGACGCAGGCCACGCCAATCACGTACAGAATAAACATCCACATTCTGCGCTGACGGAACAGGCTAAAGACCGTTTTCGCGGTGATCTGCGGCTGGTTGGCACCCAGCGCATTCATCACCTGCGCCGTCTGATTGGGTCTTGGCTTTGCGACCATCAGCAACAGCATCAACAGCAGCGCCGCCGCCGAACCCATCCAGAAAACATACGACGGATCGATGCCGAACAGGATCCCGCCCGTGGAGGCGCACAGCCCCCAGCCGAGGCAGCCAAACATGCGCGCCTTGCCGTACTCAAAGAAACTGTTACGGCTCACGCGTTCAATGTAGGCCTCAATGGCTCCTGAGCCCGCCGAAAAGACAAAGCCGATATAAATGCCGCCGCTCAGCGCGCCCAGCCAGATGTTGGCTTTCAGTAACGGCGCAAAGACGTAGAGGAAGAAAGGGGCAAACAGGAACAGCAGCACGGAGATGATCCACAGCAGGTGTTTTTTCAGCCCCAGTTTATCCGAGATCACCCCAAGCACCGGCTGGAAGGCAATGGCCGAGAGTGAGATGCAGGAGAAGACGATGCCGGTATGGGTTTTATTGAGGCCGATGATATCCGACAGCCAGATCGGCAGGAACGGAAAGCAGGTGGCCATGATGAAAAAGTAGAGAAAGAAGAACAGCCCGAAAATCCAGAAATTAGGGTTGTCTTTGTGGGTACAGGTTGTTGTGTTCATTATTTTTATCCTCAACGGAGGGCCAGTTTCCCGGCCCGTCACCTTTACACGCGTTCCACGCCAATCAGGATGGCGCTTTCCGGATCGAGAATCGGCAGCGCAATGCCCGCCTGCATCAGCCACTCACCGCTCGCCGTTTGCGGCGTTTCCATCCATGCCGGCAGCTTGCGCATGGTATGGCCTCCCTCACCGGTGATGCGAATCTCAGGGTGATCGAGCAGCGAAATACGATACTGCGCGCTGGCCTCAAGCCCCGGCATGCGCAGCGGCATCATCAACGTGTAGTCCGGCATGGCGAGCTGGCTGACGATAAACAGTCCCTGCGTTTTATCTTCGCTCACAATACCCTGTGCCAGCGTAGTGGCATCCGGCATATCCACGCGCCAGTGGGTGCCCTGATGGATAACCTCGCGCCACTGCTTATACAGCGCGGCGTAACGGCGATAACCTTCGCGCTCCTTCTCATCAACGGTGAGGGGATCCAGTTCCAGCCCCATATGGCCAAACAGGGCCGTCAGACCGCGGAATTCAATGCTGTGCTGGCGGAAGGTGGCGTGACATTTATGTTGACCGATATGCGCCCCCATCACCTCCGGCGGGAAGAAATAGCTCATGCCGCGCTGGATAGCGTTGCGCTCCAGCGCATCGTTGTTGTCCGAGGCCCAGAAGCGGTGGCAGCGCGTCAGCACCTCATAATCAATTCGCCCCCCGCCGGAGGAGCAGGATTCAAATTCGACGTGCGGGAAACGCTTGCCCAGCACGTCCAGCAGGCGATAAAACTGGCGGGTTTGCGCGTCGGCGGCGGCCTTTCCGTCGTGACCCGGCTGCACCAGCTCACGGTTCATGTCCCACTTCACGTAGTCGACCTCATGTTCACCCAGAAGCCAGCTCATACGCTCCACCAGGTAATCAAACGCCTGCGGAATGTTCAGGTTAAGCACCAGCTGGTGCCGCCCGGTATGTTGCCTGTAGCCAGGCAACGCCAGCACCCAGTCGGGATGCGCACGATAAAGATCGGAATCCGGGTTAATCATCTCCGGCTCAACCCAGATGCCAAACGCCATGCCGAGCTGTTTCACATGGCTGATGACCGGCGTGAGGCCGTTCGGGTACTTCTTCTCGTCCAGATACCAGTCACCCAGCGCGGCGTAGTCGTCGTTGCGACCTTTGAACCAGCCGTCGTCGATGATAAAGCGCTCCACGCCCAGCGCGGCCGCCTCGTCGGCCATGCGCATGATGTAGTCCGGATCGTGGTTAAAGTAGATGCCTTCCCAGGTATTGAGGTGAACCGGGCGCGGTTTGTTTTCGGGGAAGCGGATAACGTTGTCGCGAAGGTAATGGTGAAACTGCTGGCTCATGCCGTTCAGGCCCTGTGCGGAGTAGCTTGCATACAGGCGCGGCGTCCAGAGCGTGTCGCCCTCCTCAATCGCCATTTCGCCCGGCAGGTAGAGGGCTTCAGCCTGCAGATAGCGGCGCCGTCGGTTTTGGCTTCCGCACGCAGGCGGTGGTTGCCGCTCCAGCCCAGATGCACGCCCCAGACGTCGCCGTGCATTTCGCTGAATGACGGCGTACCGGCAATCAGCGCCGGGAAGTGTTCATGGGAGGTTTTACCCCGGCGGTTTTCAATCACAAAGCTGTCGTGCTCAAGCGTCACGCGGTGCGGCTGAAATTCCCGGATCCAGCGTCCATGGAAGGCCATCACCTCCCGCGCGCGTTCGGCCACGGGTAGCGTTATGGCAAAACGGTCCACCTGCCACGCCTGCGCTTTCAGGTTGGTTAAGCCGTGACGCACCGCCAGCACGCCGCTGGCGTCCAGCGCCAGCTCGCTGGCCAGCCGCAGGCCCGCCTGTTCATCTTCTGCCGTAATCGTCAGGGTTTGCCCCTGCTGCTGGACATCTGTGGTGCTAAAGACAGGTGAACCGTCCCGGCCCAGACGATGCCCTTCAATACCGGGTGACCCAAACAGGCCGTGCCCCAGCTCGGCCATCAGCGTGACCGGAGAATCCACATCCAGCCTGCCGTTGGCAACTGGCCGGGAAAGGGTTTCAGCATTCTGCGGCGAAAAGTGCTGAAGATGCGGCCCCCAGTAGATAATTTCGGCGAACGGGTGCGTTTTTATCACCACATCCACCGTCGCGCTTTCGAGTCGTAAAATGGAATCTTGCATCAGACATCTCCTGTCATGGGATGCCTTGAGTTTTGATCCGAAACGTTTCGGATACAAACCAAAACGTTTCGGATTTGTGATCGGGTTTAGAAAATGGAGAGATTCAGGCCGTCTGGCCGGGAGAGAATTCGGGCTGCCAGAGCACCTGGAGCTGCTCGATCGCCTCGCCGTTGATCAGCTGGCGAACCATATCGGCAATCTGTTTCCCGACGCCCTGACGGGTGGACTGGATCACTGCCGCCACGTCAGCGTCGACGATGCTATCCTGCGGAAGCCCGTCATAAACCACCAGCGCAACGGCGTTCTCGCCGGTCAGGCGGCCCAGCTCCGCCAGCGCCATCGCCGCGCCGTCGCCGTGAGTGTTGCAGTCGGTAATGATGGCCGTGGGCGGCTGCGATAGCGAGAGAAGCTCTTTCGTGGTGGCATACCCCACCCGGCGTGAAGGGGGCATGGCGCGCAGCCATTCGCTGGAAAGCCCGGCTTCCCGCAACGCGTCCAGATAGCCCTGACGGCGCTGGGTGATGAATGCCTGATTGTTGCTTTCGCCCAGCAGGGCAATGCGCTGATGGCCTTTTCCGATCAGCCAGCGGGTCGCATTGTACGTACCGGCATAGTTGTCGAAGTCGAACCACGCGTACGGCTGCGGTAGCTGGCTGCGCCCGAGCGCCAGGAAAGGAAAACCGGCGGCCTGCAGTTGCTCAAGACGGGGATCGCGATCCAGCGTGTGGGCCACGATCAGCGCATCCACGCGGCGGCTTTGCACCATGCGCATATAGCTGTGTTTATCGGCCAGATCGTCATCGGCAATCAGCAACAAATCGATTTCATGTCTCGCCAGTTCGTGGCTAATTTCGCCGACCATGTCCATAAATACGCTGTTATTGAGCGGAACAGGATGGACCGGGAACACCAGCCCAACGGCGTCGATTTTGCCCATCTTCAGACGACGGGCGAAGGTGTTCGGTCGGTAACCACGGCGCTGGGCCTCTGCTTCCACGCGTGCGCGCGTCTCGGCGGAGACGTCGTCATATCCGTTGAGGGCGCGGCTGACGGTGGTGACCGACAGCCCCAGTTCTTTGGCAATGGCTTTAAGCGACATGAGTTTCCGTATCTCTGTTAGTTTTGTTCCGCCACCAGCAGCGCGTAAGTGTCTGGCTCCAGGGCCTTGAAGATGTGCGGCTGGTCGGCGGGATAACAAATGTAATCCCCTGCGCCGAGCTCTTCCGCCGCGTCGAGCAGGCCGACCAGCGCCCGCCCCTGCGTCACAATAATATGTTCCACCGAGCCCGGCGGATGCGGCTGAGAAAGACGGTCTGCACCCGGTTGGGTCATCAGAAGATAGACATCGCGGCGCGCGCCGGGGGGGCATGCCGCCAGCAAAATGGCTTCATAATTAGCCTCTCCGGCGACCACTTTCGTCCCTTCACCACGGCGTATCACCTGCGTGGTCGGTAGCTGCGGCTCAAGCAAGCGGGCGAAAGGAATATCCAGCGCCACGCAGAGCGACCACAGCGTTTCCAGGCTAGGGTTACCGTTGCCGGACTCCAGCTGGGAAAGCGTGGATTTTGCGATCCCGGCACGGCGGGCAATTTCCGCCAGTGAAAGCCCGGTTCGCAGGCGTTCTCGCACCAGACTTTTGGCGATCAGGCTGATCGGCTGCGTCATATAACGGCCTCTTGTTCTATAAAACGAACGAATCGTTCGTCTTGAAAATCAGTTTCGTTGCGTTCATTATAATGGATACACGTTCGATATGGCTAAAATTGTATGAAGCATCATCTCTCTTGTCTGAAAGGCGACACCATAAAAGCAATCATCCTGGTCTGCCTCGCGGTGGGCGTGGTCGGGATGTCCTACGGCTCGCTGGCGATGGCCTACGGTTTCCCGGTCTGGGTGCCGTTTGTGCTCTCCATTACCGTGCTGGCGGGCGCGTCTGAGTTCATGTTTATCGGCATCGTGGCGAGCGGCGGCAATCCGCTGGCGGCCGCGGCGGCAGGTTTGCTGGTCAACGCGCGCCACGTGCCGTTTGGCGTGACGGTGCGAGAGCTGGTGGGCAAGCGCGGTCTGAGCCTGCTGGGCTGCCACATCATGAACGATGAAAGCGTGGTGTTTGGCCTGTCGCAAAAAACCGCCGAACAGCGTAAAGCCGCCTACTGGCTGTGCGGCTTAGGCGTCGCCCTCGTCTGGCCGCTTGGCGCACTGCTGGGGGCCATGGTCGGCAAACTGTTGCCCGACCCTGAGACCATCGGGCTGGATGCGGTATTTCCGGCCATTCTGCTGGCATTAGTGGTTCCCGCATTTAAGAACCGTACCACGCTGATCCGCGCCTGCAGCGGCGCCGTGTTATCGCTGGCCGCCGTACCGTTTGCCCCGGTGGGATTACCGGTACTGCTCTCTTTACTCGGTCTTGCCGCGAGGAAAAAATAATGGAAAACATGACGGTCTTTATTCTCGGCATCGCCATTCTTTCTGCCGGAACCTATTTAATGCGCCTTGGCGGCGCCAAACTCGGCAACCGGCTGGCGTTGTCGGAGCGTTCTCAGGCGCTGCTGTCAGATGCGGCAACGGTATTGCTGTTCTCCGTGGCGCTGGCGACCACCTTTTATGAGGGAGAACACTTCGCGGGCATGGCGCGCGTGCTGGGCGTGGCGTTTGCGGTGTTTTTGGCCTGGCGGAAAATGCCGTTGATTGTGGTCATCGTGGCCGCGGCGGTGGTGACGGCATTGCTGCGCGTAGCGGGCATAAACTAAAAAAGCGCCCCGGGGGCGCTCTTTCGACGGTGTGACTCGCTTATTTGTTCAGTTCAGCAGTCATGTGTACGCGGTTACCTGTGAATGCCTGGGTAATTTTGTATGATGACGCACCCGCTTCCTGAGCCTGAGCCGCGATTTTCGCTTCTGCACCATCAATGGTAGAGGCGGTTGCGGTTACGGTCTGCGCAGCGAAAGAACCAAAAGAAGAAGCCAGAGCGATTACAGCGACAAAAGTTTTGATGCTTTTCATAATATAAACCCTTTCATTAAGTTATTTAGGTAAGGCACCGTGCCTTGATGAGATAAATACTAGACCTCATCGCGAACAACTAAAAGCGGAAGGATTTGCTATTATCATTCAAAATTACTGATTAACTATTAATCGCTGTGGATGGGTATAAATGGTCGCCCTTCCCGGCTTGCAGAAACCCACCAGCGTCAGGTTGCAGCGCTCGGCCACCTCCACCGCCAGCGTCGTTGCCGCCGACACGGCAAACAGGATCTCCACCCCGCACATCGCCGATTTTTGCACCATCTCATAGCTGGCGCGGCTGGAAACGAGCGCGGCGCCCTGCTGCCAAACCTCACTTTCACGTGCACGACGACCGAGCAGCTTATCCAGCGCCACGTGGCGGCCCACGTCTTCATGCCCACCGGCAATCTCTCCCGACGGCAATACCCACGCCGCCGCGTGCGTGCAGCCGCTGAGCTGGCCGATAGGCTGTACATCGTTGAGGTGCTCAAGCGCAGGATCGAGGTGCGCCAGATTAAAGGTCTGAGTAAACGGCAGTGGTGAAACAGGTTTGCCAATATCGTTGAGCTGCTCAACGCCGCACACGCCGCAGCCGGTACGCCCGGCCAGCGCGCGACGACGCTCTTTCAGCCCCATAAAGCGGCGGCTGGAGAGCTCGATTTGCACTTCCAGGCCGTTGCAGGCCTGCACCACGTCCATGCCATAGATATCTTGCGGATGCTCAATGATGCCTTCCGAGAGGGAAAAACCGATGGCGAACAGCTCAAGATCTTTCGGAGACGCCATCATCACCACATGCGAGATGCCGTTGTAAACGAGCGCAACGGGCACTTCTTCGGCCAGAAAATCGGGTATGGCATGAGTTATGTGGGGCGGTCGGTGTACCGACAGTTCCACTATGCCGGCAGGCAGGGGTGACGAGTGGGGAGCACGGTTTTGTTTAGACACAGCGGTATTCCTGAACAACCACGGAAGCGAGCGTGCTATTGCAGCATAAACCACAGGCTGTACGCATAGTATGGATCAACTTTTCGACAACCATTCTCCTACTCATTTAGCAGGGGTGCAACCTGCCACCGGCTACACCGCTTTAACATGCAGAGCTGTTAACGTGATCAATATCACACTTTATAATCAACATGGTGATAATACGTTCACTTTGTATTAACGCCATTAGAACAGCTGTACCGACAATGTGGTATTCTGATGATATCCCTCGTGGAATTGAGGGATTAACGCAAATTTTTTCCTTTGCGGTCATTCTTCAACCGCGAAGTCAAAACTACATATGTAAGCAATGTCGAAACAAGGAGTGACCCATGCAGGTCAGCAGAAGGCAGTTCTTTAAGATCTGCGCTGGCGGTATGGCAGGCACCACGGCAGCGGCACTGGGCTTTGCGCCCGGCGTAGCGCTGGCGGAAACGCGGCAGTATAAACTGCTGCGCACCCGTGAAACCCGTAATACCTGTACGTACTGCTCTGTCGGTTGCGGGCTGTTGATGTATAGCCTCGGCGACGGTGCTAAAAACGCCAAAGCGTCTATTTTCCATATCGAAGGCGACCCGGATCACCCGGTTAACCGCGGCGCATTGTGCCCGAAAGGGGCCGGTCTGGTGGACTTTATCCACTCCGAAAGCCGCCTGAAATTCCCTGAATACCGCGCGCCGGGTTCCGACAAATGGCAGCAAATCAGCTGGGAAGAGGCGTTTGACCGCATCGCTAAACTGATTAAAGAAGACCGCGATGCCAACTTTGTTGAGAAAAACGCCGACGGCGTCACGGTCAACCGCTGGCTCTCCACCGGGATGCTGTGTGCCTCTGCTTCCAGCAACGAAACCGGTTATTTAACCCAGAAATTTACGCGCGCACTCGGTATGCTCGCGGTCGACAACCAGGCGCGTGTCTGACACGGACCAACGGTAGCAAGTCTTGCTC
>NZ_KV787838.1:0-43316 GCF_001807145.1 Enterobacter sp. HMSC16D10 | reverse complement strand
CATTTGGTCGCGGTGCGATGACCAACCACTGGGTCGACATCAAGAACGCCAACCTCATTGTGGTGATGGGCGGTAACGCCGCTGAAGCGCACCCGGTCGGGTTCCGCTGGGCGATGGAAGCCAAAATCCACAACGGTGCGAAACTGATTGTGATCGATCCCCGCTTCACGCGTACTGCGTCAGTGGCGGATTTCTACACCCCTATTCGTTCAGGTACTGACATTACTTTCCTGTCAGGCGTACTGCTGTACCTGATGACCAACGAAAAATACAACCGCGAATACACCGAAGCCTATACCAACGCCAGCCTGATCGTGCGTGAGGATTACCACTTCGAAGATGGTCTGTTTAGCGGTTACGACGCCGAAAAACGCAAGTACGACAAAACCAGCTGGAACTACGAGCTGGATGAGAAAGGTTTTGCGAAGCGTGACACCACCCTGCAACACCCGCGCTGCGTATGGAACCTGCTGAAAGAGCACGTCTCCCGCTACACGCCGGAGGTTGTCGAAAACATCTGCGGTACGCCGAAGGCGGACTTCCTGAAGGTGTGCGAGCTGATCGCCGAAACCAGCGCGAAAGACAAAACCGCGTCGTTCCTGTACGCCCTCGGCTGGACGCAGCACTCCATCGGCGCGCAGAACATCCGCACCATGGCGATGGTGCAGCTGCTGCTCGGCAACATGGGGATGGCAGGCGGCGGCGTGAACGCCCTGCGTGGTCACTCTAACATTCAGGGTCTGACCGACCTCGGCCTGCTGTCTCAGAGCCTGCCGGGCTACATGAACCTGCCAAGCGAGAAACAGACCGACCTGCAAACCTACCTGACGGCCAGCACGCCTAAACCGCTGCTTGAAGGTCAGGTGAACTACTGGGGCAACTATCCGAAGTTCTTCGTCTCGATGATGAAAGCGTTCTTCGGTGACAAAGCGACGGCGGAAAACAGCTGGGGCTTTGACTGGCTGCCGAAGTGGGACAAAGGTTACGACGTTCTGCAGTATTTCGAGATGATGCACCAGGGCAAAGTGAACGGCTATCTGTGCCAGGGCTTTAACCCGGTTGCCTCGTTCCCGAACAAGAACAAGGTTGTTGAGTCGCTGTCGAAACTGAAGTTCCTGGTGACGATTGACCCGCTCAATACCGAAACCTCAACCTTCTGGCAGAACCACGGTGAATCGAACGACGTCGATCCGTCGAAGATTCAGACCGAAGTGTTCCGTCTGCCATCGACCTGCTTTGCGGAAGAGAACGGCTCTATCGTCAACTCCGGGCGCTGGCTGCAGTGGCACTGGAAAGGCGCGGACGCCCCGGGCATCGCCATGAACGACGGCGAGATCCTGGCCGGTATCTTCTTACGCCTGCGTAAGATGTATGCGGCTGAAGGCGGCGCGAACCCTGAGCCTGTGCTGAACATGACCTGGAACTACTCGACGCCGGAAAACCCAGCGCCGGAAGAAGTGGCGATGGAGAGCAACGGTAAGGCGCTGGCGGACGTTATCGACCCGGCCACCGGCACCGTGCTGGCGAAGAAAGGCGATCAGCTCAGTACCTTCGCGCACCTGCGTGACGACGGCACCACCTCCAGCGGCTGCTGGATCTTTGCCGGTAGCTGGACGCCGAAAGGCAACCAGATGGCCAACCGCGATAACGCCGACCCGTCGGGTCTGGGCAATACGCTGGGCTGGGCATGGGCGTGGCCGCTCAACCGCCGTATCCTCTATAACCGCGCGTCCGCTGACCCGCAGGGCAACCCGTGGGATCCGAAGCGTCAGCTGCTGAAGTGGGACGGTGCGAAATGGGGCGGCGTGGATATTCCGGACTACAGCACTGCCGCACCAGGCAGCGATGTCGGACCGTTTATCATGCAGCCTGAAGGGATGGGGCGTCTGTTCGCTATCGATAAGATGGCGGAAGGTCCGTTCCCGGAACACTATGAGCCGTTTGAGACGCCGCTGGGCACCAACCCGCTGCACCCGAACGTGGTTTCTAACCCGGCAGCCCGTATCTTCAAGAGCGATTTTGAAGCGCTGGGTAAAAAGGACAAGTTCCCGTACGTGGGCACCACTTACCGTCTGACCGAGCACTTCCACTACTGGACCAAGCACGCGCTGCTTAACGCCATCGCGCAGCCGGAACAGTTTGTGGAGATCGGCGAGAAGCTGGCGAACAAGCTCGGCATTGCCCATGGCGATACCGTGAAGGTCTCCTCTAACCGCGGCTACATCAAGGCCAAGGCGGTGGTGACCAAGCGTATTCGCACGCTGAACGTTCACGGTCAGCAGGTGGATACCATCGGCATCCCAATTCACTGGGGCTATGAGGGCGTGGCGAAGAAAGGGTTCATTGCGAACACCCTGACGCCATTCGTCGGTGATGCGAACACGCAGACGCCGGAGTTTAAGGCCTTCCTCGTGAACGTGGAAAAGGTGTAACGGAGACGATTTATGGCTTATCAATCTCAAGACATTATCCGTCGTTCCGCGACTAACGGTTTCACGCCCGCGCCTCAGGCGCGGGACCACCAGCAGGAAGTGGCGAAGCTGATCGACGTGACCACCTGTATCGGCTGTAAAGCCTGTCAGGTGGCCTGCTCTGAGTGGAACGATCTGCGTGACGAAGTGGGCCACAACGTCGGGGTGTACGACAACCCGGCGGACCTGACCGCCAAGTCCTGGACGGTGATGCGTTTCTCGGAAGTGGAGCAGAACGACAAGCTGGAATGGCTTATCCGCAAAGACGGCTGTATGCACTGCGCGGATCCGGGCTGCCTGAAGGCATGTCCGTCAGAAGGGGCTATCATTCAGTATGCCAACGGCATCGTCGACTTCCAGTCCGAGCAGTGCATTGGCTGCGGCTACTGCATCGCGGGCTGTCCGTTCGACGTACCGCGCCTGAACCCGGAAGACAACCGCGTCTACAAATGTACGCTGTGCGTAGACCGCGTTACCGTCGGCCAGGAGCCTGCCTGCGTGAAGACCTGCCCAACCGGCGCCATCCACTTTGGTTCTAAAGAGGATATGAAAACGCTGGCGGCAGAGCGCGTGGGCGAGCTGAAAACCCGTGGTTACGACAATGCGGGCCTGTACGATCCGGCCGGTGTTGGCGGTACGCACGTGATGTACGTGCTGCACCACGCCGACAAGCCGAACCTGTATCACGGCCTGCCGGAGAACCCGGAAATCAGCGCCACCGTGAAGTTCTGGAAAGGCATCTGGAAACCGCTGGCAGCGGTGGGCTTTGCTGCCACCTTCGCAGCGAGCATCTTCCACTACGTCGGCGTCGGTCCGAATCGCGCGGAAGAGGAAGACGACAACCTGCATGAAGAGAAAGACGAGGTGCGCAAATGAGAAAACGTGACACCATCGTGCGCTACACCGCACCGGAACGCATCAACCACTGGGTCACCGCCTTCTGCTTCATGCTGGCGTCGATAAGCGGGCTGGGGTTCTTCTTCCCGTCCTTCAACTGGCTGATGCAGATCATGGGGACACCACAGCTGGCGCGCATCCTGCACCCGTTTGTGGGCGTCATCATGTTCGCGTCGTTCATCATCATGTTTTTCCGCTACTGGCACCATAACCTAATCAATCGGGATGATATCTTTTGGGCGAAGAATATTCGTAAGATCGTCGTCAACGAGGAAGTGGGTGACACCGGGCGTTATAACTTCGGCCAGAAATGCGTATTCTGGGCGGCGATTATCTTCCTGGTCCTGTTGCTGGTCAGCGGCGTGATCATCTGGCGTCCGTACTTTGCGCCTGCTTTCTCAATCCCGGTGATCCGATTCGCGCTGATGCTGCATTCATTTGCCGCAGTGGCGTTAATTGTGGTTATCATGGTGCATATCTACGCCGCCCTCTGGGTGAAAGGCACCATTACCGCGATGGTGGAGGGATGGGTCACCAGCACGTGGGCGAAGAAACATCACCCGCGCTGGTACCGTGAAGTCCGCCAGAAACAGGAAAAGTCATCTGAATGAGTATTCACATAATCCCGCAAGATGAGCTGGGGTCGAGCGAGAAACGCACGGCGGATTATATTCCGCCGTTGTTATTCCCCAGACTCAAGAACCTCTACAACCGCCGCGCAGAGCGTCTGCGCGAGCTGGCAGAGAACAACCCGCTGGGTGATTTTCTGCGCTTTGCCGCGCTGGTCGCCCACGCGCAGGAAGTGGTGCTGTACGACCACCCGCTGCAAATGGACCTGACCGCGCGGATCAAAGAAGCCAACGCGCAGGGTAAGCCGCCGCTGGACATTCACGTCCTGCCGCGCGACAAGCACTGGCAAAAGCTGCTGCATTCGCTGATTGCCGAGCTGAAGCCGGAAATGAGCGGAACCGCGCTGGCGGTCATTGAGAATCTGGAAAAAGCCTCTGACCTGGAGCTGGAAGAGATGGCGAGCGCGCTGTTTGCGTCCGACTTCTCGCTGGTCAGCAGCGATAAGGCGCCGTTTATCTGGGCAGCCCTGTCGCTCTACTGGGCACAAATGGCAAGCCTGATCCCGGGCAAAGCTCGCGCCGAATACGGCGAGGCGCGCCAGTTCTGCCCGGTATGCGGCTCTATGCCGGTCTCCAGCATGGTGCAAATCGGCACCACTCAGGGGCTGCGCTACCTGCACTGCAACCTGTGTGAAACCGAGTGGCACGTGGTGCGCATCAAGTGCAGCAACTGCGAGCAGACCCGCGATCTGAACTACTGGTCGCTGGAAAACGAAGACGCGGCGGTGAAAGCCGAAAGCTGCGGCGACTGCGGCACCTACCTGAAGATTCTCTATCAGGAAAAGGACCCGAAAGTCGAAGCGGTGGCCGACGATCTCGCCTCGCTGATTCTGGACGCGAAGATGGAGCAGGAGGGCTTTGCCCGCAGCTCGATCAACCCGTTCCTGTTCCCGGGCGAAGGGGAGTAATTCCCTGTGACAGTGCCGGGCGGCGCGTGCTTGCCCGGCCTACACCTGGTAAGGCGTAAGGACCTCGTCAATACCCGCAAAATCTTTCGTGTTGCGAGAAACCAACGGACATTTTCTGCTCTGCGCTGTAGCTAGGATGATAGCATCAGGCAGTTTCATTCCATGCTTCTCACGTAGTAAAACGCTTCTTTCCGCGATATCCCGAGACACATCAATAATTTCAAAAGCGCCCATCACGGCTGCCGTTTTCGCTTCATGACCATGCCTGCGAGCGCCCACCATCACTTCCATCCAGGTAATTAAGCTGATGGCACGATGCGACGCGGTATTCTCAATCGCATCCGCAGCTTCAACACGGTTGTTGAAGAGATCAATGAGAATATTGGTATCAAACACTGCCATGTGCTCCATGATTACCACTCCTCACGCAGCTTGCGTTCATACTCAAGCCCGTCCTCTTTTCTGTCTCCCCACAGACCAAGCGCATTTCGGATAACAGAAGAACTCTGCTGGTCGAGATACAGCTCTATCGCTTCGCGAAGCAGTTCAGCACGTGGTTGATTTCGCAATTGCTTGAGGTTATCCAAACGTTGAATCACGTCATCAGACAAATCGATAAGTATTCTGCCCATATCAAGTTCCGCCAAAACGCTCATATATCACCTTAGTATATCATCTTTGGTTAATTTTCAGGCAAAATACTCTTTATCAATTTAGAGTGAAAGGACGTTTTTTAGGGAATGATCGATTTTGCGAGCCGCTTTCCACAATATGCACCTCTCAACATTTCTCTGTTTTCATCTGCTGTAAACCAGGCTATAAACTGTATAAAAAAACAGTAAAAGGACGTAACCATGGCTCTGGAGAAGGGTATTGATAAGCTGGTACAGGAGTTTATTGCCGCAGGACGACCTTCCTCGCGAAAGCAGAGTATTGATGACCGGAGAAGCGGATATGTCGCCAGCACAGCGCTGGCTGGGGAAAAAGAAACTCGTGTCCAGGTTGAAACGCTTGTTCTAGAGGATTTGACCTTTCGGGTATTTTCGCCTCTCAATGCGCCTGAACTATTGCCTGCTGCCATCTACTACCACGGCGGATGCTTTATCAGCGGCGGCTTTGATACCCATGACAACCAGCTCCGTCAGTTAGCCTGCTACGGCAATTGCCGGGTGGTTGCGATTCAATACAGGCTGGCGCCGGAGCATACCTTCCCCGCCGCACATGACGATGCGGAAAAAGGTGCAGATCTGGTCTGGCAATATGCGGATAAACTGGGCGTGGATAAAAACCGGATCACCTTTTGCGGAGACAGCGCGGGGGGACATCTTGCGCTGGTAACGGCGCTGCGGCTTAAGGCTAAAGGGCTCTGGCAGCCTGTACAGCTTATTCTTATCTACCCCATGCTCGACGCCACGGCCAGTTTTGAAAGCTATACCCTCAACGGCATGGATTACGTAATTACTCGCGATACCCTGCTGAGCGGCTATGAAATATATCTGGCTGGAGCCGACCGTAAGCATCCTGAAGTTAGCCCGCTGTGGCGAGAAGACTTCAGCGGCCTGCCAGCTGTCCATATCGTTACCGCTGAGTACGATCCGTTATGCGATGAAGGTGAGGCGCTGTTTCAACGCCTCACGGAGCAAGGAGTGACTTGTACCGCTCAGCGATGGCTGGGAGTAATACATGGCTTCTTCCAGCTTGGTGGAATTAGCCAATCAGCGCGAGATGTTATGCAGGATATCGCCGGGCGGATTCAGCACGCCCGGGGAGCGTAAACAGGAGATTACTCCTCCTCGTTCCCGCCCTCTTCATACGCGCCAAAAGGCTTCGCCGGAAGAACAATGTAGGTGCCTTCAAACACCGCGCCCGGCGTTTTATCGCCAAACAGTTCGACCTGCATTTGTACGCGCGCCTTGCGACCGCGTGCCAGACGGTCAAGATCGCCACCCAGTGATCCCAGATCGGCCACGGCGGTCGGCTTGCCGCTTATCGGCGCGCTATAGCGAATGTGGGCATCGGCCAGAATGATGGTCCCGCCCAGATGGCGCTCGCGCAGCATCAGCCAGATAAGCCCCCAGCCGGTGAGCGTGGCCAGTGAGAAAAGACTTCCGGCAAACAGGGTGTGGTGCGGATTCTGGTTGCCGGTTTCCGGCATGGTGGTAATAAATTTTTGTCCGGTGTACTGCTGAATGCGTACGCCCATTTTTTCGCTGAGCGGAATGTGCTGATACCAGGCCTGCTGCAGCTGTCCGCACCAGTCGGCGCGATGCAGAATATCGTCCAGCGTGGCGATGGGTTTGATCATCAAAAAATGACGAATCGGCGTGGTTTGCGGGGTTGTGATTTCACCCTGATTCACAAAACCGAGTTTAGCGAAGAATTCCACGGCATCTTCGCGGGCGCTACAGGTGACGCGCTTAACGCCTTCCTGACGGGCGACGGATTCCAGGGTCATCGCCATTAGCGTCCCCAGACCTTTGTCCTGCACGGAGGGATGAACCGCCATAAAGCGAATAGACGCTTCGTTATCGGCGTTGATATACAAACGCCCGACGGCCACAAGGTTGCCCTCTTCGTCCATCACCATCTGATGGTGGGCCATCGCGTCCCAGGCGTCTCGCTCAGAGCCTTTTGGCTGATGTAATGGCTTGCGTAGCATTTCCCAGCGGAACTGGTAATAGGCTTCTAACTCTTCTTCCGTTTGCGGTACTCGAAGGTGATACATAGCTGTACTCTCTCTTGTTACCCGCGGCCACGCCGTAAGTATGCTCATACCTGGAGCCAGAATGTGACGGGGCCATCGTTCACCAGCGATACCTGCATATCTGCAGCGAATCGTCCGGTTTGCGTATTCATTTCCTGCTGGCGACAACGCTCAACAAAGTACTCGTAAAGTGCTTCTGCACGATCCGGCGCGGCGCCTTTCGAGAAACTCGGGCGCATGCCGCGCTCGGTATCCGCTGCCAGCGTAAACTGGGAAACCACCAGCACGCTGCCGCCCGCCTGCTGGACGTTCAGGTTCATCTTGCCTTCCGCATCGCTGAAAATACGGTAGCCCAGCACGCGCTCACACAAGCGGTTGGCTTTTTGTTCGTCATCATCCTTTTCGACACCTAACAACACCAAAAGTCCTGGGCCAATTTCACCCGTCACCTCTCCCTCCACGGTGACGCTGGCACGGGTTACGCGCTGTATCAATGCAATCATGGTTGGTCTGCTTCTTGTTGTTTTTCAGCTTCTGCTGCTTTTTTAAGTTCGCGGTATACACCGAGAGTGACAGTTATTTCAGCACCAAGCAAGACGATACACCAGGTCCAGTAGACCCAGACAAACAAAATGGGGATCACCGCCAGCACGCCGTAAATCAGCTGATAGGACGGAAACATGGTGATGTAAAGGGCAAACCCTTTCTTACCGAGCTCAAAGAGCAACGCCGCCACCAGCGCCCCCACGACCGCATCGCGGTTAGGCACGCGCGTGGTCGGCACCACGCTATAGAGCAGCCAGAACGAGAGCCACGACAGGATCAACGGAAAGATGCGAAGCACATTATCAATCACGCCGTTTAAATCGCTCGCCCAGCGCAGGGAGAGCAGATACGAACTGATCGCGAGGCTCGCCCCGGCCAGCAGCGGCCCCAGCGTGAGGATCATCCAGTACACGGCAAAGGAATAAACCTTTGGCCGCGCTTTTTTACTCCGCCAGATCGTGTTCAGCGCGTTATCGATGGCGTACATCAACAGCAGCGCGGTGACAATAAGACCGCATGCCCCCACTGCCGTCATCTTGCTGGAGTTAGCAACAAACTGCTCAATGTAGTTCTGGATGACATCCCCGGTTGCCGGAATGAAATTCGCGAAGACAAAATGACGAAGCTGCAGGCTGACGTCCGCAAACATCGGAAAGGCGGAAAACAGGGCAAAGATGACTGCCACCAGAGGCACTAATGAGAGCAACGACACGTAGGCGAGGTTACCCGCCAGCGTGGTCATATTGTCCTCATCAATCCGGTGCCAGAGCAGTTTCAGCCAGGCCCGCAGCGGGCGAGTATGGTGCGTGGCTTTTTGATGAACGGTTTTTAGCATAGCTGCTTCGCAAAGTAGTCTGGTATCGTCTCTTTTCCGGTCACCAGAATTGACGTAATACCCAACTGGTTAGCTCCCTCTATATTATCGGCGTTGTCGTCGAAAAAGACCGCATCGGCCGCGGTGAATCCCTCTGCCTGCAGAACAGCCTGATAGATTCGCGCTTCAGGCTTACGCATCCCCATCTCCTGCGAGAGGTAGATCTTATCCACCGCCGCCTTAACTTCAGGGTATTCTTCAGGCCAGAACGTGGTGTGCAGACGGTTGGTATTTGACAGCACAACGACCCGATGTCCCTGCTCGCGCAGTTTGTGCATGATGTCGATCACCTCAGGGCGAACCGCCACAAATACCGCCTGCCAGCCGTGGGAAAACTGTTCATAGCTTAACGAAAGCCCCATCTCCTGGCAGAAACGTTCAGCGAATGCTTCATCGCTGATTTCACCGCGCTCATGCTGGTGGAAGGTCTCGCCCATCGCGAAATTCTGCTTTAAGGTCGCCAGCGGCACGCGGCTAAAATCGCTCCATGCACCCAACACGCGATTAAAATCGATATCGACGATGACGTTTCCTAAATCAAAGATATAAAGCATGTTTATCTCCTGCTCGCCGTGGAGAGGTAACTGTAGCGGGAATAAAGAGATTTGACTATGGATGCGGTCTAAGGTGTGCGATCGATTTTTACGGCGCGTTTTTACGACAGTAAAGCGAAGGGACGTTTGACGCGGCAAAAATCCAGGCCCCCCGATACTCATCGATCATCAGGCTCAGCTCCCTACCCGGCGTGCGGTAAAAACCCGGTAGCGTTGCGTTGATATCAGCCTCATCCGCATTATCGGCAAAGGTTTTAACAATACGATTGTTATTTAACACGCGCGCGTTCTCATGGTCACTGTAGTGAAAATAGATGGTACGATTAACTTCAGTAACCGTCTGACCAAATAATTTACCGTTAATAACCGTAGACCCCTCCCGATGCTGCATCCGCCAGGAAACCGTACCCACAAATCGGTTTTTACCAATCGTCCATTCCACATCTCCCGTACAGCGTATCGGCGCACTCGATAAATGCGAATAAGCTAACCAGCCACTGGTGATAGCGGCCGCCAGAAATGCCGCCAGCAAAATGATACGGTTCCGGAGAGTCATCATTTTTCGTGCGCCCAAAAATAATGGGTGGTACATAACGCCGTCGCGTCCCTTCGCGCATCGTTATTACAGACAAACGCCGCGATTCGCTCCGTTTTACTATAGCCGACGAGAAAAACGTATCGTTTTTCGGCACACAGACCGGGATTATTGTTTAGCAGGCGCACGTAATGATCCTGAATATGTTCGTTAGGTGCATAAAAAAGTTGGCAGGCATGGGGCATGCTACCCGTTGAAAGGGGAATGTAGTGACTAAACGGCATGTTCTGGTGCTTTTTATATAATATTCCCCCGTTGATAAGCGCGATCAACAAAAGCGTTGCGGTCGTTATTATCAGCCAGGCTGGCCTCTGCCTTGCGGCGCCATTGGCAACGACCGCGTCTTTATTGGCTATGACTGGCTCAGCGGTTGGGACAAATAATTCAACCTCGGTAGCCTCGGAAAGCATAAGCCCGCGACGCGAAATCGTTTTTACCGTATCGCGCGGTAAGCCCACCTCAGCGAGGGCATTGCGTAATGTCAAAATAGCCTGGTAAAAGGTATTCGGCGTAGTGACGTCATTGCGCTCCCCCCATCCCACCACCATTAACTGGTTTTGCGAAATTATTTCTCCGGGATGGGTGATGAGATAAAGAAAACAGAGGTTGGCAGGAAGCTGCAATTGTATCGAGCGCCCGGTAATATGATTTACCAGGTTTTTGTTTTCTGGATCATACTCGACCAATTTGTTAATAAGATACAATTTTCCTTTCCTCAGCAATAACAACCCTTAACTATATACACCAGAAAGATATACGTATATTTAACAACAGTATAGGACAGAAGGATCAGGACGCGATACCACCCCAACTAAGATTAAAAATAACACATTGTTTTTCAATCAGTTAAAAGGCAGTTTTCTTAGGTTTCTCTCATCTAAAACGACATAATGAGATTTCATTACACTTCGCCCGGCCCACTCATTATATTGAGCCCCAAGTCGCGAAAAGACTGTCGTTACGGCCGATTTAAGAAACGAATCTTTAGCTATTAGTGCTATTTCGTAAATCGTCCTCCGGGATTTTTTTTGTCGAATAATCTTAAGGGGCTGAAGAATAGTCCTGGAATACGATGGCCAAAGTATGTCCTTTCGCTATGGCTACGGCCTGACAAAATAGACATCACCAGGAATTTATATTCTTCATCACTATTTATCATAAACAAGAGAGGGGCACGAGATATGTTTCAAGATTGACACATTTGGATGGCAGTGAAATATTGACAGTGAAAATAAGACAGGAGTGGACTGGATGATGACATCGTCGCATAAGGTTGTCCGCTGTATGAGCTGTGAATTGTCCTGTCAGTTATTTCCAGATAACGCAGTACGTTCACAATATTGTGGAAATGCCTCATTCGCAGTTTGGCCTGGTGGTAACCATTTCCTGCAGATTGCAGTAGAAAATAAAATATTGCAAGGAAACAAGAATCACTTATTACGCGGCTTTATATTTGTAGACTTTTCGTTTTGCAACCTGCGCGTACTTGCCGATCCGCAATGGATTGAACGTCTGGTGAGAACTAACATGAACATCGTGATTATCACAGACCGCAAGCTGGAAGCATTGGCCAATTATTTTTTCATGCAGCGCAGTGAAATAAAGGGAATTATTTATTCGAATGATAACGACATTATATTAAAGGAAAAAATCAGCCATCTTTTCTCCGGGAGACGGTTAAATAGCAGACGCGGCAGCATGTTGAACGCTGTTGAATTTACGTTACTGAACAGATTTTTGTCAGGTGCTTGCCTCCAGGAGATTATAAAATCAGACGGCATTGATGTTAAAAAAATTTATGTTCATAAAATACGACTTGAGAGGAAGTTAGGCACCAGTATTCATAAAATTCTCGTTTCTATTTTGTAATTTCAACCTGTTTACCTACCCACATTTAATGGTGTGGAGGATGTTCTACGCCTGAAAGAAAGGGGGCAGTCATGCCATATTTAATGAAACACTCACCAGTCGCCGCTGCGATTTCGCTGGCGTTAACGTCAGCGCTATTTACCGCACATGCAGCGGTAATAGATTTTGCTAATTTACCTGCCTCCGGAGCGGTAACGGATTTGCCTGCAGAAATACAGGCACTGATACCCGCAACGGCAAACGCGAACTTTAGCAAAAATACCGGCGATCCTAACTATGTCTACCAGTACAGCCCGGGGAATATCCCGATTTACGGAGATGGGATCACCCTCGAAGGGCCTGGGGCGGAAGCCTTTGAGCATTCCGTTACCGTTATTCAGAACTCCACGTCCGGCAGCCCGGGGGTGATATTTGGTGACGATCTGACTATTCGCACCCAGTCAAAAGTGGCTGCCAATAATGGTAAAGACGTCGACGGTATTCGTACCCACGGGATGAACACGCCGGCCAACCCGGTATTTATCATTACCGGCGACCGCACCCACATCTACGTTAATGGCCAAAGCGGTGACGGCATCAATGCTGGGTACAGCTCCTTCAGTCAGGGTTCTCTCGGCTCCGCCAATATTTATGTAGGTGACGATCTCTATATCGAAACCACGGGCAGCACCGGGCGCGGGATTAGCGCTTATGCACTGAATGATGCGTCGAAGGCAAAAAATAACGTTATCGTCGGCGATCGTGCGCATATTGTGACGCGCGGGACTTACGCTGAGGGCATTCGTACCAACCAGAGCGGCTCTTACGTCCGGCTGGGCGATGAGGCGACCATCGAAACGTACGGCACGTCGGCCTATGGCCTGTACACGGGCTCTGCGTCAAAAATTGAGCTAGGCAAAAGCGCGACGATTACCACCGACGCGGCCAGTGCCTCCGGGGTTTATTCCACCGGCTCGTCAACCATCACCCTTGATGAAGGCGCCACCATCACGACCAACGGTGCCAGTGCGCATGGCGTCTACGCTTACACCGGTGCGGTGAATCTGGGAGAGAACGTCACCATTGCGGTAAACAGCAGCGAGAAAACCAGCAGCTCCGCGCAGGCGCCGCACGGGATGTATGCCTGGTCGCGCGGCGTGATAGCGCTCGCGGGTGGTGCAACCATTACCACCGCAGGCCAGCGCGACAGCGGTAGCTATGCCCTGAACGCCAGTAACGGCGGGGTGATTGATGCGTCCGCAGGAGGCAAGTTCATCCTCAACGGCGATATCCTTTCCGCAGGCGGCGTCGCGGCCACCAGCGCGCTTCCGGCACAAAACAGTACCATTACGCTGACTATGGATGACAACTCCCTGTGGAACGGAGCGTCCTTCATTGAGAGCAACGCCGCGGGTACCGGTACTATCGCACTGACGATGAATGATGCCGTCTGGAATCTGCGCGACAGCTCCACGCTGACCAGCCTGACGCTGAATGCGGGCGGCACGATTAATTTCCAGCATGCAGAGGACGCGGCGTGGCAAACGCTGACCATCAAGGATGATTTTATCGGCAACGGCGGCAAGCTGGTCTTCAATACCGTGCTGTTTGACGACACTTCGGAAACGGACAAACTGATCGTTGAAGGCAACACCTCCGGTCATACCGGGGTGGAAGTGAACAACATTGGCGGTGCCGGCGCGCAAACCGTAGAAGGGATTGAAATTGTCAGCGTTGGCGGCAACTCTGAGGGGACGTTTGAGAAGGCCAGCCGTATCGTGGCGGGGGGCTATGACTATAACGTGGTGCAAAAAGGTAAAAACTGGTTTTTGACCAGCCTGGTCGAGCCCGTTGATCCTGTAGACCCACCGGTCGACCCCGTAGATCCACCTGTTGACCCAGTGGACCCGGTAGATCCGCCCGTTGACCCGGTGATCCCGCCGCAAGAGCCGGTTCCCCCAGCCGCACCACCGAAAGGCGAGCACCAGTATCGACCGGAATTTGGCAGCTATCTGGCAAACAGCTATGCGGCCAATACGCTGTTTATGACCCATCTGCACGATCGTCTGGGTGAAACGCAGTACACCGACATGCTTACGGGCGAGCAGAAAGTGACGAGCCTGTGGATGCGTAACGTCGGCGGTCATACGCGTTTTAACGACGGCAGCGGCCAGCTAAAAACGACCGCCAATCGCTACGTGCTGCAGCTGGGTGGCGATGTCGCCCAGTGGAGCACCGATGGCCTGGACCGTTGGCATCTTGGCCTGATGGCGGGCTACGGCAACAGCCAGAGCCGGAGCGCTTCCAGCCTGACCGGCTACCGCTCACGCGGTGAAGTAAATGGCTATAGCGTCGGTCTGTATGGTACCTGGTACGCAAACGAGGCGGATAAAAGTGGCACCTACGTTGATAGCTGGGTGCTGTATAACTGGTTCGACAATAAGGTAATGGGACAGGATCAGGCCACTGAGAGTTATCGTTCCAGCGGCGTGACCGCCTCTGTCGAAGCGGGCTATAGCGTTAAGGTGGGCGAAAGCAGCCGCAACAGCTACTGGATCCAGCCGAAAGCGCAGGCCGTTTGGATGGACGTGCAGGCTGACGATCATCGCGAGCGCAACGGCACGCGGGTGAAAGACGAGACTCAGGGCAACCTGATGACACGTCTCGGCGTGAAGGCCTACATCAGCGGACATAACGCGATTGACGACGGTAAATCACGGACCTTCCAGCCGTTTATCGAAGCGAACTGGATCCACAACACCCAGCCCAAGCGTATCCGCATGGATGACGTCAGCAATGACATGCGTGGTACGCGCAATATCGGTGAACTCAAGACCGGCGTAGAGGGGCAGATTACGCCGCAGCTTAGCGTATGGGGCAACGTGGCTCAGCAGATAGGCGATAAAGGCTACAGCGATACGCAGGGGATGTTAGGGGTGAAATACAGCTTTAAATAACAATATTTAAGCCGCTGTTTGCTCAGCGGCTTTTTTTGCTTCAGGCAATATCATCGCTGGTACTGGCCAGGATGATTTCAACCTTACTGGATTTCAGGTGAGTTTGCAGAGCCGAGCCAGGCATCTCATCGGTGAAGAGTGCCGTGGCCTGCGCCACGTTGCCAATCTCTACCGCCGCGGATGCGGTAAATTTCGTATGATCGGCCGCGAGCAGAATGTGGCGAGCGTGGGCGATCATGGTTTTCACCACGCTGGCTTCATTGACGTCAAACTCCATCATCGCGCCGTCGTGCTCAATTGCCCCCACGCTGGTCACGAGATAATCCGCCCTAAAACCAGACACAAACGCCGTTGCCGCAGGCCCGATAATCCCGCCATTGTGCGGGCGCAGCGTGCCGCCAGGCACCATCACTTCAAAACGCGGATTCTTATACAGAATATGCGCCACCCGCAGGCTGTTGGTGATAATGCGCAGGTGGTTATGGTTGAGCAGCGCCCGGGCAACGTGCTCTACGGTCGTGCCGATGGTGATGAAAATAGTCGAGCCATCGGGAATATAGTCCGCAATGGCTTCGGCAATCGCCCGCTTCTCTTCGGTAAGCGAGACTTCACGCTGCTCGAACGCCGTGTTCACCACGCTGGATGCCCTGCCCGCCCCGCCATGATGACGCGTGATCAGCCCCTGCTCGCTGAGCTTACGGATATCCCGGCGCACGGTTTGCGTGGAGACATCCAGCAGCTGCGCCAGTTCATCAATGTTCATATAGCCGCGATCGGCAATCAGCGTCAGCAGCTGATCGTGACGCGGGTTGCCGGTCAGTTCGGTAAGGCTCATGGGCTGTCCTCTGAAAACCATCACGCCCCGCATTTTATACAAAAAGTGACAAAAAAGAGCGGGTTTGATCACAGTCAGGTATACCCGCGCGTCCACCGGGCTTCGTGCATTTCAGCGCTGCGACGGCGCTGGCAAAACGCACGGCGTCTGCGGCGGGCCATTTCTGCCCCAGGCTGACCGCCAGCGCACCGTGGAACACGTCGCCCGCCCCCGTGGTATCCACCACGTTCACCTCAAAGCCGGGCTGATGACACAATGCGCCGTTTTCCAGCCAGAAGCAGCCGTCTCGCCCCTGCGTAACATACACATGTCCATTTGTGAGCGTTTGTGCTTTTCTCAGGGCATTTTCTTTTTCGTCCCGCTGCGTAAGGCGCCGCAGCCCTGGCGCGGAGAAGGCCGCGTGATCGCTTAAAGCGATCAGCTCCGCGATGTCCTGCGGGGTGACATCCGCATCAAGCAACGTCGGAACGCCCTGCTGACGGGCCAGGGTAAATGCCTGTTTTGCCCCGTCATGCCAGCGCACATCGGCTAAGACAATATCCCATTGAGAGAAGTCGATTTCTTGCAGCCAGTCTGCCGCCGCAGGGAGATCGGGGCTGGGGTAGTTGGCAATCACGCGCTCTCCGCCTGCGTCCACCAGCACCGCCGATTGTGACGATCGGGCCCCCTTAAACACGCGCGTGTAGCGGGTCTTCACCCCCAGGGATTCCAGCTCCGCGAGCAGCCGTCTGCCGGTATCGTCATCACCCACCCGGCCAATAAAATCCACTTCCGCGCCCAGTTTCGCCGCCGCCACTGCCGCCGTTGCCGCCGGGCCGCCGCCCACCTCCGTATAGTCTTTTGCGACATATTTCCCACCTTCTTTTGGTAAATCATCGAGATACCAGATGCGATCCAGCACGGTAATGCCGACACAAACGATGCGAGTCATGGTGATTCCTTCTGCGATTTCTGATGCCTTCATTTTAATTTCACCAAATGTTTAAAAAGTGACCCGTGTCAATTTTTTGACTATAAATTACAAATACGATCAAAAACAGACAACATAAACGCGCAAAAATTGACACGATGTGACAGGAGAAAGGCATGTCAGCAATCGCATTTATCGGTTTAGGGCAGATGGGCGCGCCAATGGCGAAGAATCTGTTGAAACAAGGTCACCAGCTTAACGTCTTTGACGTGAACCCGCAGGCGGTTCAGGCGCTGGCAGAGAGCGGCGCTCGGGCGGCGGCAACGCCCGCGCAGGCAGCAACGGACGCGGAATTCGTCATCACCATGCTGCCAAACGGCGACCTGGTACGCAGCGTCCTGTTCGGCGAGCACGGCGTGTGCGAAGGGTTATCCCGCGACGCACTGGTCATTGATATGTCCACCATTCACCCGCTGCAAACCGACGCGCTGATACGCGACATGGCTGAGCTTGGCTTCAGCCTGATGGACGTGCCCGTCGGGCGCACCTCAGACCATGCCATCGCCGGCACGCTGCTCCTGCTGGCAGGCGGCACGGCGCAGCAGGTTGAGCGCGCCACCCCGGTCTTAATGGCGATGGGCAATGAGCTGATTAACGCCGGCGGGCCAGGCATGGGCATCCGCGTGAAGCTTATCAATAACTACATGAGCATTGCCCTGAACGCCCTTTCCGCCGAGGCCGCCGTGCTGTGCGAAGCGCTTGGCCTCTCCTTTGACGTGGCGCTCAAGGTCATGAGCGGTACGCCTGCGGGTAAAGGCCACTTCACAACATCCTGGCCGAACAAGGTGCTGAAAGGGGATCTTTCTCCCGCCTTCATGATCGACCTTGCGCATAAGGATCTGGGGATCGCCCTCGACGTGGCCAACCAGCTCCACGTTCCGATGCCGCTGGGCGCGGCTTCCCGCGAAGTTTACAACCAGGCACGCGCCGCCGGGCGCGGGCGCGAAGACTGGACGGCCATTCTTGAACAGGTTCGCGCATCTGCCGGGCTGAAAAAAACACACTGATACGAAAGGACTGAGGAATGACGATGTACACCCTGAAAGATATCACCCGACCTTCCGGCGGTTTTGCGATGCTGGCCGTGGATCAGCGCGAAGCGATGCGCCTGATGTTTGCTGCCGCAGGCGCGCCGGTGCCGGTAACCGACCAGCACCTGACCGATTTTAAGGTCAACGCGGCAAAAATTCTGTCGCCGTACGCCTCTGCCATTCTCGTCGACCAGCAGTTCTGCTATCGCCAGATTGTCGAGCAGCAGGCCGTGGCCAACAGCTGCGCGATGATTGTGGCCGCCGACGAGTTTATTCCGGGGAACGGTATCCCGGTCGACAGCGTGGCGATCGACAAGAACGTCGACGCGCAGGCGGTTAAACGCGATGGCGGCAAAGCACTGAAGCTGCTGGTGCTGTGGCGCAGCGATGAAGATCCGCAGCAGCGCCTGGAGATGGTGAAAGCGTTCAATACGCTGTGCCACGATAACGGGCTGCTGAGCATTATCGAGCCGGTGGTGCGTCCGCCACGTCGCGGTGCCGCGTTTAACCGCGAACAGGCGATTATCGACGCGGCCAAAGAGCTGGGCGACAGCGGTGCCGACCTCTACAAAGTGGAGATGCCGCTGTTTGGCAAGGGCACGCAGCAAGAGCTGCTGGCGGCCTCGCAAAAGCTTAACGAGAACATCGCCATGCCGTGGGTGATCCTCTCCTCCGGCGTGGACGATAAGCTCTTCCCGCGCGCCGTCAGCGTCGCCATGCAGGCGGGGGCATCGGGCTTTTTAGCCGGTCGCGCCGTCTGGTCCTCTGTGATTGGCCTGCCGGACACCGAGATGATGCTGCGTGATATCTCCGTCCCCAAACTTCAGCGTCTGGGTGAGATCGTCGACGAAATGATGGCTCGCCGTTAAGAAAGGACCCGAACATGAAATGGTTTAACACCCTGAGCCATAACCGCTGGCTCGAACAAGAGACCGACCGCATTCTCGATTTCGGTAAAAACGCCGCCGTACCGACCGGCTTTGGCTGGCTGGGCAATAACGGCCAGGTGCGTAGCGATATGGGCACGCATCTGTGGATCACCGCCCGCATGCTGCACGTTTACGCGGTGGCGGCGAACATGGGACGCCCCGGCGCGTATGCCCTGGTTGAGCACGGCATTAATGCCCTCAACGGTCCGCTGCGCGACAAGCAGCACGGCGGCTGGTACGCCTGCGTAAACGATGAAGGCGTCATTGACGCCTCCAAGCAGGGCTATCAGCACTTCTTCGTCCTGCTGGGCGCGGCGAGCGCCGTGACCACGGGTCACCCGCAGGCACGTAAGTTGCTGGACGATGCCATCGAGGTGATTGAGCGCTACTTCTGGAGCGAACAGGAGCAGATGTGCCTGGAGTCCTGGGATGAAGCCTTCAGCAAAACGGAAGACTATCGCGGCGGTAACGCCAACATGCACGCCGTGGAAGCCTTCCTGATCGTTTATGACGTGACCCACGACCGTAAATGGCTCGACCGCGCCCTGCGCATCGCCTCGGTGATTATTCACGACGTGGCGCGCAAAGGGGAGTACCGCGTTAACGAGCATTTTGACACAACTGGAACCCGATCCGCGACTATAACATCGATAACCCCGCCCACCGCTTCCGCGCCTATGGCGGCACGCCGGGGCACTGGATTGAGTGGGGCCGCCTGATGCTGCACCTGCGCGCCGCCCTGGAAGCGCGCTTTGAAACCCCGCCGGAGTGGCTGCTGGAAGATGCGAAAGGACTGTTCCACGCCACCATCCGCGACGCCTGGGCACCCGACGGGGCGGACGGCTTTGTCTACTCCGTGGGCTGGGACGGCAAGCCAATCGTGCGCGAACGCGTGCGCTGGCCAATCGTCGAGGCGATGGGTACGGCCTATGCCCTCTATACCGTGACCGGCGAAGCGCAGTACGAAGCCTGGTATCAGAAGTGGTGGGATTACTGCATCAAATACCTGATGGACTACAAAAACGGTTCGTGGTGGCAGGAGCTGGACACCAACAACGAAGTGACCACCAAAGTCTGGGACGGCAAGCAGGATATTTACCACCTGCTGCACTGCCTGGTGATCCCCCGCCTGCCGCTGGCCCCGGGCTTAGCCCCTGCCGTCGCCGCCGGATTACTGGATAGCCAGGCCAAATAATTAAGACGGAGTGTTTATGCGTACCCTACACAATATTGACCTGAAAAATAACGAAAGTGGCTTCACCCTGCGCTGGCAGGACCGTCTGATTTTGTCCCACACCGCGGATGCCCCTTGCCTGTGGATTGGCGCAGGCGAGGCGGATATCGAGATGTTTCGCGGCAACTTCAGCATCAAAGACAAGCTCAACGAAAAGATTGCCCTGACGGACGCGACCGTCACGCAGCAAAGCGCGGGCTGGGCGATCCGCTTTACCCGCGGCGATGCGGTAAGCGCGACGCTGCTGGTGGGCCTGGATACAGATGGCCGTCTGGAGCTGAAGCTGAAAAATGACGCCGCCAGCCATAACCGCATCTGGCTGCGGCTGGCAGCTCAGCCGGAAGATCATATCTACGGCTGCGGCGAGCAGTTCTCGTATTTCGATTTGCGCGGCAAGCCGTTCCCGCTGTGGACCAGCGAGCAGGGCGTGGGCCGCAATAAGCAAACCTACGTCACCTGGCAGGCCGACTGCAAAGAGAACGCGGGCGGCGACTACTACTGGACCTTCTTCCCGCAGCCTACCTTCGTGAGCACCCAGAAGTACTACTGCCACGTGGATAACAGCTGTTATATGAACTTCGACTTCAGCGCGCCGGATTTCCACGAGCTGGCGTTCTGGGAAGATAATGCCACGCTACGCTTCGAATGTGCGCAAACGTACGTCGATCTGCTGGAAAAACTGACCGGCCTGCTGGGGCGTCAGCCGGAGCTGCCGGACTGGGTTTACGACGGCGTGACGCTGGGCATTCAGGGCGGCACCGAGGCGTGCCAGCAGAAGCTCGACGCCATGCGCGAGGGCGGCGTGAAGGTCAACGGCATCTGGGCGCAGGACTGGTCCGGCATTCGCATGACCTCCTTCGGCAAGCGCGTGATGTGGAACTGGATGTGGAACAGCGCGCTCTATCCGCAGCTTGAAGCGCGGATTGCGAAGTGGAAAGAGGAAGGGGTTCAGTTCCTCTCCTATATCAACCCGTACGTCGCCAGCGATAAAGATCTCTGCGAAGAGGCGTCGAAGCGCGGCTATCTGACCAAAAACGCCAACGGCGAGGACTACCACGTCGAGTTCGGCGAGTTCTACGCGGGCGTTATCGACCTGACCAACCCGGCAGCCTACGACTGGTACAAAGAGGTCATTAAAAAGAACCTGATCGAACTGGGCTGCGGCGGCTGGATGGCCGATTTCGGGGAGTACCTGCCGACCGACACCTTCCTGCATAACGGCGTGAGCGCGGAGATCATGCATAACGCCTGGCCTGCCCTGTGGGCCAAATGTAACTACGAAGCGCTTCAGGAGACCGGCAAGCTCGGCGAGATCCTGTTCTTCATGCGCGCGGGCTATACCGGCAGCCAGAAGCACTCGGTGATGATGTGGGCGGGGGATCAGAACGTCGACTGGAGCCTGGACGACGGTCTGGCGTCCGTCATCCCTGCGGCGCTGTCGCTGGCGATGACCGGGCACGGCCTGCACCACAGCGACATCGGCGGCTATACGACCCTGTTCGAGATGAAGCGCAGCAAGGAGCTGCTGCTGCGCTGGTGCGACTTCAGCGCCTTTACGCCGATGATGCGTACCCATGAGGGCAACCGTCCAGGCGATAACTGGCAGTTCGACGGCGACGCGGAAACCATCGCGCACTTCGCGCGCATGACCACCGTCTTCACCACCCTGAAGCCGTACATCAAAGCCGCGGTCGCGCAGAACGCGAAAAGCGGCCTGCCGGTGATGCGCCCGCTGTTCCTGCACTATGAAGACGACGCGCGCGCCTACACGCTGAAATACCAGTACCTGTTTGGCCGCGATCTGCTGGTAGCGCCGGTTCATGAAGAGGGGCGCCGCGACTGGTCGCTCTATCTGCCGCAGGACTGCTGGGTGAATGCGTGGACCGGGGAAACCTGCCAGGGCGGTGACGTGACCGTAGATGCCCCGCTCGGCAAGCCGCCGGTCTTCTACCGCCAGCACAGCGAATGGGCAGATCTGTTTAGCACCTTACGTCATATCTGATAAGGCTCGCCCGCGGGGCAACCTGCGGGCAGACGGAGAACAATAATGAGTCAACATACTTCCGATCCGGCAACCCTGCGCCTGCCGTTTAAAGAAAAACTCGCCTACGGGATGGGCGATCTCGGCTCAAACATCCTGCTGGATATCGGCACGCTTTATCTGCTGAAGTTTTACACCGACGTGCTGGGGCTGCCGGGCACCTACGGCGGAATTATCTTCCTGATTGCGAAGTTCTTTACCGCCTTCACCGATATGGGCACTGGGATCATGCTCGACTCCCGGCGCAGGATCGGCCCGAAAGGAAAATTCCGTCCGTTCGTACTGTACGCGGCGTTCCCGGTGACGCTGCTGGCGATTGCCAACTTCGTCGGCACGCCGTTTGAAATCACCGGTAAAACGGTGATGGCGACGGTGCTGTTCATGCTGTACGGCCTGTTCTTCAGCATGATGAACTGCTCCTACGGCGCGATGGTACCGGCCATTACCAAAAACCCGGACGAGCGCGCCTCGCTGGCCGCCTGGCGTCAGGGCGGCGCTACGCTGGGCCTGCTGCTCTGTACCGTGGGT
Source organism: Enterobacter sp. HMSC16D10 (assembly GCF_001807145.1). Taxonomy (NCBI): domain Bacteria; kingdom Pseudomonadati; phylum Pseudomonadota; class Gammaproteobacteria; order Enterobacterales; family Enterobacteriaceae; genus Enterobacter; species Enterobacter sp. HMSC16D10. The sequence continues at coordinate 20,765 of NZ_KV787838.1, read as the reverse complement.
TTTGTTCCGGTGATGAACCTGATTGAAGGCAATGACCAGCTTGGCTATATCTTTGCCGCCACCCTCTTCTCGCTGTTCGGACTGTTTTTTATGTGGTGGTGCTACAAGGGGGTGACCGAACGTTACGTCGAGGCGCAGCCCGTTAACCCGGCGCAAAAACCGGGGCTGCTGCAGTCGTTTCGCGCCATCGCCGGGAACCGTCCGCTGTTTATCCTGTGCATCGCCAACCTGTGCACGCTGGGCGCCTTTAACGTCAAACTCGCCATTCAGGTCTACTACACGCAGTACGTGCTGAACGACCCGATCCTGCTGTCGTACATGGGCTTCTTCAGCATGGGCTGCATTTTTATCGGCGTCTTTATGATGCCCGGCGCGGTGCGGCGCTTCGGCAAGAAAAAGGTCTACATCAGCGGGCTGATGATTTGGGTGGCGGGCGATCTGCTCAACTACTTCTTCGGCGGCGGCTCGGTGAGCTTTGTGGCGTTCTCCTGCCTGGCCTTTTTCGGCTCCGCGTTCGTGAACAGCCTGAACTGGGCGCTGGTGTCCGATACCGTGGAGTACGGCGAGTGGCGCACCGGCGTGCGCTCCGAAGGAACGGTGTATACCGGTTTTACCTTCTTCAGGAAGGTCTCCCAGGCGCTGGCGGGCTTCTTCCCGGGGATCATGCTCACGCAGATCGGCTATGTGCCCAACGTGGTGCAATCCAGTGGCACGGTTGAAGGGCTGCGGCAGCTGATATTTATCTACCCGAGCCTGCTGGCAGTTATCACCATCGTGGCGATGGGCTGCTTCTACAACCTCAACGAGAAGATGTATGTGCGCATCGTCGAAGAGATCGAACTGCGCAAACGTACGGCATAATGACGTGATAGAGCGCCCGGCTGGGCGCTTTGAGGATCGACCATGACACATAATACTGATCCGTTAACCCTCAAATTGAGCCTGCGAGAGAAGTGCGCCTACGGGATGGGCGATTTTGGCTCGAACCTGATGCTGTGTATTGGCACGCTGTATCTGCTGAAGTTCTACACCGATGAACTGGGTATGCCGGCGTTCTACGGCGGCATTATTTTCCTCGTCGCTAAGTTTTTCACCGCCTTTACCGACATGCTGACCGGGGTGCTGCTCGACTCACGGCGTAACATCGGCGCGCGGGGGAAGTTCCGGCCGTTCATTCTTTACGCCTCCGTTCCGGTGGCGCTGGTGGCGACGGCGCAGTTTATGGCCAACGACTTTAGCCTGACGGTGAAAACGGCCCTCGCCACCGTGCTCTTCATGATGTTTGGCCTCTGCTATAGCCTGATGAACTGCGCCTACGGTGCGATGGTCCCGGCCATCACCAAAAACCCGAACGAGCGCGCGCAGCTTGCGGCGTGGCGTCAGGGCGGCGCAACGGTAGGACTGTTGCTCTGCACCGTCGGCTTTATGCCCATTCAGGCGCTGTTCGTCCACCAGCCCTCACTCGGCTATCTGGTGGCCGCGCTGGTGTTCGTTACCGGCGGCCTGTTCTGCATGTGGTGGTGCTACAGCGGGGTGAAAGAACGCTACGTCGAGCTTACGCCCGATCACCATAAGCCCGGCATTCTGAAATCATTCTGCGCGATTTTCCGCAATCCACCGCTGCTGGTGCTGTGCATCGCCAACCTGTGCACTCTCGCCGCGTTTAACATCAAGCTGGCGATTCAGGTCTATTACACCCAGTACGTGCTGAACGATCTGCATCTGCTGTCGTGGATGGGCTTTTTCAGCATGGGCTGCATTCTGATTGGCGTATTTCTGGTACCCGGCGCGGTAAAGCGCTTTGGCAAGAAACCGGTCTATCTGGGCGGGCTGGCGCTGTGGGCGGTGGGCGACGTGCTGAATTTCTTCTGGGGGACCAGTTCCCTGCTGTTCGTGCTGTTTTCCTGCATGGCCTTCTTCGGCACGGCGTTTGTGAACAGCCTGAACTGGGCGCTGGTGCCGGATACCGTTGATTACGGCGAGTGGAAAACCGGCATTCGCGCCGAAGGGTCGGTGTATACCGGCTATACCTTCTCGCGCAAAATCTCCGCCGCGCTCGCCGGTTTCCTGCCCGGCATCATGCTGACCCAGATTGGCTACGTTCCCCATGCCGTGCAGAGCGCGGGCACGCTGCTTGGGTTGCGTCAGCTGATTTTCCTCTGGCCGTGCGGCCTGGCGATTGTTGCTGCCGTGACCATGGGGCTGTTTTATAAACTCAACGAAGTGCGCTTCGCCTTTATTATCGAGGAGATTGGAAAACGGAAGAAACAAACCGCGAATACCCCTGAGATAACCACCAACAATAAAGCGTCAGCAGTCACTTTATAACAATAAATCCGGCCACTATGTCCTTCCTGTTTATCAGGAGGGAGGCCTTTCTGTACCTGATACATGGACAAATTATGAAAAGAATCATCACTGTACTGATCGTGTCGTCTGTGTCCTGCCCGGTATTTGCCGGGGCCTATGTCGAAACGCGTGAAGCCTACAATACGGCCTCAGAGATGCACGAGGTGATCCTGCGTGCGGGCTATAACTTCGATATGGGCGCGGGACTGATGTTCACCAACGCCTATAACGTGGGTAAATGGGATGAACTTAAGCACAGCTATAACGAAATCGAGGGGTGGTATCCGCTCTTTAAGCCGACCGATAAACTCACCTTCCAGCCCGGCGGGTTGATTAACGACAGCAGCGCAGGTTCGGGTGGCGCGGTTTATTTAGATACCAACTACAAATTTACAGACTGGTTTAATCTGACGTTCCGCTATCGCTATAACCATAACAACTACGATACGCCGGACTATAACGGGCAGATGGATAAGAACGACACGCACGAATTTGCCAACTACTGGAATTTCAAAGTAACGGATGCATTTTTCTACACCTTTGAACCGCACTTTTTCCAGAGGGTGAATGATTATCACAGCAAAAATGGCAAAGACCATCACTGGGAAATTACCAATAAATTCAGTTACAGGATCGACAGAAACTGGCTGCCGTACCTCGAACTGCAGTGGCTGGACAGATGGAATGATTACAACCGGGAGCAGTACCGGATCCGTTTAGGCCTACGGTATTCGTTCTAATAAAAAAAGCCGCTGATCGCTCAGCGGCTTTTTCGTTGCCGGGTGGCGCATGCGCATACCCGGCCTACGGCATAACCGAATTACTCTTCTTTCGCACCGCGCATAGCACGTTTACGATCGTTCTCGGTCAGGTGACGTTTACGGATACGGATAGACAGCGGAGTCACTTCTACCAGTTCGTCGTCATCGATGAATTCCAGAGCCTGCTCCAGAGTCATCTTGATCGGTGGAACCAGAACCGTTGCTTCGTCAGTACCGGACGCACGCATGTTGGTCAGTTTTTTACCGGTCAGGCAGTTTACGGTCAGGTCGTTAGAACGGCTGTGAATACCGATGATCTGGCCTTCGTAAACTTCAGCACCGTGACCCAGGAACAGCTTACCGCGATCCTGCAGACCGAACAGCGCAAACGCAACCGCTTTACCCTGACCGTTGGAGATCAGCACGCCGTTGTTACGCTGGCCCACTTCGCCCGGACGCACGTCGTCGTAGTGGCTGAAGGTGGAGTACAGCAGACCGGTACCAGAGGTCATGGTCATGAACTCAGAACGGAAGCCGATCAGGCCACGGCTTGGGATCACGTAGTCGAGACGTACGCGGCCTTTGCCGTCTGGATTCATGTTTTTCAGATCGCCTTTACGCTCACCCAGCGCCTGCATCACAGAACCCTGGTGCTGCTCTTCAACGTCCAGCGTCACGTTTTCGAACGGCTCTTGTTTACGGCCGTCGATTTCGCGGAAGATAACTTTCGGACGGGAAACCGCCATCTCGAAACCTTCACGACGCATGTTTTCGATCAGAACAGACAGGTGCAGCTCACCACGACCGGATACGCGGAAGGCATCAGCGTCTTCGGTTTCTTCAACGCGCAGCGCAACGTTGTGCACCAGCTCTTTGTTCAGGCGGTCAAGGATCTGACGAGAGGTAACGAACTTACCTTCTTTACCACAGAACGGAGAGGTGTTGACGTTGAAGAACATGGTAACGGTTGGTTCATCAACAGACAGGGCTGGCAGCGCTTCCACATTCTGCGGGTCGCAGATGGTGTCAGAGATGTTCAGCTCGCCCAGACCGGTGATCGCGATGATGTCGCCCGCTTCAGCCAGATCGCTGTCGATACGCTCCAGACCCAGGTGAGTCAGCACTTTACCAACTTTACCGTTGCGGGTTTTGCCTTCGCTATCGATGATAGTAACCTGCTGGTTTGGCTTCACTTTACCGCGTTTGATACGACCGATACCGATGACGCCAACGTAGTTGTTGTAGTCCAGCTGGGAGATCTGCATCTGCAGTGGACCATCCAGATCAACATCCGGTGCCGGTACGTGATCGACAATCGCCTGATACAGCGGGGTCATGTCTTCCGCCATATCTTCGTGGTCCAGACCCGCGATACCATTCAGCGCCGAAGCGTAAATGATAGGGAAGTCCAGCTGTTCGTCGGTCGCGTCGAGGTTAACGAACAGGTCGAATACCTGATCAACAACCCAGTCAGGACGTGCGCCAGGACGGTCAACCTTGTTGATAACAACAATTGGTTTCAGGCCATGGGCAAATGCTTTTTTGGTCACGAAGCGCGTTTGCGGCATTGGGCCGTCAAATGCGTCAACCACCAGCAGCACGGAATCCACCATGGACATCACGCGCTCAACTTCACCACCGAAGTCGGCGTGCCCTGGGGTATCAACGATGTTGATACGGTAGTCATTCCATTTAATAGCGGTGTTTTTCGCGAGGATAGTAATCCCACGCTCTTTCTCCAAATCGTTGGAGTCCATCACACGCTCTTGAGTTTCGGCACGTGCATCAAACGTACCGGATTGCTGCAGCAGCTTATCAACCAGGGTAGTTTTACCATGGTCAACGTGCGCGATGATGGCGATGTTACGCAAATTTTCGATCACAACTTTGCCTCAGGCATTAGAAATAGCGCGTTATTGTACACGGATTAATCGCACTACAAAACAGGATCACAAACATCCTCCGCAAACAAGTATCGCAGAGATGCTTTGTGATCGCTTTCACGGAGCGAAAAAGGGCACTTTAACGAAAATTGCACCAATATGGTGCTCGGTGTTCACACTGAAGCACTATACTGGTGCAACATTACCATTGTGGTGCAGCCCTTTTGCACTATGGTGCGCATGATAACGCCTTTTTGGGGTGTTTTAAAAGTTGGCACAGATTTCGCTTTATAAAAATTACATGGCAACAGCCAGTACAAACAGAAACTGAAGACCTCGTTACCACGACGACAATGACCAATCTGGAGAGTTAAGTATGTCCGCTGAACACGTTTTGACGATGCTGAACGAACATGAAGTGAAGTTTGTTGATCTCCGCTTCACCGACACCAAAGGTAAAGAACAGCACGTCACAATCCCTGCTCATCAGGTGAACGCCGAATTCTTTGAAGAAGGCAAAATGTTTGACGGCTCCTCCATTGGTGGCTGGAAAGGCATTAACGAATCCGACATGGTTCTGATGCCAGATGCAACCACTGCGGTCATTGATCCGTTCTTCGAAGAACCTACCCTGATCATCCGTTGCGACATCCTCGAGCCAGGCACGCTGCAGGGCTACGACCGCGACCCACGTTCTATCGCGAAACGCGCTGAAGAGTACCTGCGTTCTACCGGCATCGCGGACACCGTTCTGTTCGGGCCAGAGCCAGAGTTCTTCCTGTTCGATGACATCCGTTTTGGTGCCTCTATCTCTGGCTCCCACGTGGCTATCGACGACATCGAAGGCGCATGGAACTCCTCCACCAAATACGAAGGTGGTAACAAAGGTCACCGTCCAGGCGTGAAAGGCGGTTACTTCCCGGTTCCTCCGGTCGACTCTGCACAGGACATTCGTTCCACCATGTGTCTGGTGATGGAAGAGATGGGCCTGGTTGTTGAAGCTCACCACCACGAAGTGGCGACTGCGGGTCAGAACGAAGTGGCTACCCGCTTCAACACCATGACCAAAAAAGCGGACGAAATTCAGATCTACAAATACGTTGTGCACAACGTTGCGCACCGTTTCGGTAAAACCGCGACCTTCATGCCAAAACCAATGTTTGGCGACAACGGTTCCGGTATGCACTGCCACATGTCTCTGTCCAAGAACGGTACCAACCTGTTCTCTGGTGACAAATATGCCGGTCTGTCCGAGCAGGCGCTGTACTACATTGGCGGCGTAATCAAACACGCTAAAGCGATCAACGCCCTGGCGAACCCAACCACCAACTCCTACAAGCGTCTGGTCCCGGGCTACGAAGCGCCAGTGATGCTGGCTTACTCTGCGCGTAACCGTTCTGCTTCTATCCGTATCCCGGTGGTGGCGTCTCCTAAAGCGCGTCGTATCGAAGTTCGCTTCCCGGATCCAGCGGCTAACCCATACCTGTGCTTCGCAGCACTGCTGATGGCCGGTCTGGACGGTATCAAGAACAAGATCCACCCAGGCGAAGCGATGGACAAAAACCTGTACGACCTGCCGCCAGAAGAAGCGAAAGAGATCCCACAGGTTGCTGGCTCTCTGGAAGAAGCCCTGCAGGCGCTGGACGCAGACCGTGAGTTCCTGACCGCAGGTGGCGTATTCACTGACGACGCTATCGATGCCTACATCGCCCTGCGTACTGAAGAGAACGACCGCGTGCGCATGACTCCGCATCCGGTTGAGTTCGAACTGTACTACAGCGTTTAATTAAGTTGTTTTACCCGGCGTGACAAGCGCCGGGAGTAGTTGCCGTGGAAACTTTTAGCCCATCTCCGGATGGGCTTTTTTCTCCACCAACAACCTGATCTCACGCGCTTTTGACGCCGAAAACGCTATACTGCACTAAATTAGTGCAAAGGACTCCAGGAGACTGCTGAATGGCAACTGGCACGCTGCCCGATGCTGGGCAGATCCTCAATTCTTTGATTAACAGCATTTTGCTGGTGGATGACGAGCTGGCCGTTCATTACGCCAACCCGGCGGCACAGCAGCTGCTCGCCCAAAGCGCACGCAAACTGTTCGGCACCCCGCTTCCGGAACTTCTGAGCTATTTTTCGCTGAATATTGGCCTGATGCAGGAAAGTTTACAGGCGGGCCAGGGTTTCACCGATAACGAAGTGACGCTGGTGATCGACGGGCGCTCGCACATTCTGTCGCTGACCGCGCAACGTCTTCCCGAAGGCTTGATCCTGCTGGAAATGGCGCCGATGGATAATCAGCGTCGCCTGAGCCAGGAGCAGCTTCAGCATGCGCAGCAAATTGCCGCCCGAGACCTGGTGCGCGGCCTGGCGCATGAAATCAAAAACCCGTTGGGTGGGTTACGCGGCGCGGCGCAGCTTCTGACCAAGGCGCTGCCCGACCCTGCGCTGGCGGAGTATACCAACGTCATCATCGAGCAGGCGGACCGCCTGCGGAATCTGGTTGACCGTCTTCTCGGGCCACAGCAGCCGGGAATGCACGTCACAGAAAGCATCCATAAAGTGGCCGAGCGGGTGGTGAAGCTCGTCTCGATGGAGCTGCCGGAGAACGTCACGCTGGTGCGTGATTACGACCCAAGCCTGCCGGAACTGGCCCATGACCCGGATCAGATTGAGCAGGTCCTGTTGAACATTGTGCGCAATGCCCTGCAGGCGCTGGGACCGGAAGGGGGCGAGATTATTTTGCGCACCCGCACCGCCTTCCAGCTCACGTTACACGGCGTGCGCTATCGGCTTGCGGCCCGTATCGACGTCGAGGATAACGGCCCCGGTATTCCATCGCATCTTCAGGACACTCTGTTCTACCCGATGGTCAGCGGCCGCGAAGGCGGAACCGGCCTGGGCTTATCCATTGCCCGCAGTTTGATCGACCAACACTCTGGAAAAATTGAATTTACCAGTTGGCCGGGACATACCGAGTTTTCGGTTTTCCTGCCGATTAAAAAATAAAGGTGACGTTTATGCAACGAGGGATAGTCTGGGTAGTCGATGACGATAGCTCCATCCGTTGGGTGCTTGAACGCGCGCTCACAGGGGCAGGATTAAGCTGCACGACGTTTGAGAGCGGCAGCGAAGTGCTCGACGCACTCACCACTAAAACGCCCGATGTTCTGCTGTCGGATATCCGTATGCCGGGCATGGACGGGCTGGCGCTGTTAAAGCAGATCAAACAACGCCACCCTATGCTTCCGGTCATCATAATGACGGCTCATTCCGATCTGGATGCCGCGGTGAGCGCTTACCAGCAAGGGGCATTCGATTATCTGCCCAAACCGTTTGATATCGACGAAGCGGTGGCGCTGGTTGAGCGCGCGATTAGCCATTACCAGGAGCAGCAACAGCCGCGCCACGCGCCCGATTTCGGGCCAACCACCGACATCATCGGCGAAGCGCCGGCGATGCAGGACGTGTTTCGCATTATTGGCCGTCTGTCCCGCTCGTCCATCAGCGTCTTGATCAACGGCGAATCGGGCACCGGTAAAGAGCTTGTGGCCCATGCCCTGCATCGCCACAGCCCGCGGGCAAAAGCGCCGTTTATCGCCCTGAATATGGCGGCGATCCCAAAGGACTTGATTGAATCCGAGCTGTTCGGGCACGAAAAAGGGGCGTTTACCGGCGCAAATACCATTCGCCAGGGGCGCTTCGAACAGGCTGACGGCGGCACGCTGTTCCTGGATGAGATCGGCGATATGCCGCTGGACGTTCAGACCCGTCTGCTGCGCGTGCTGGCCGACGGGCAGTTTTATCGCGTGGGCGGTTATGCGCCGGTGAAGGTGGACGTGCGTATTATCGCCGCGACCCACCAGAACCTGGAGCAGCGCGTGCAGGAAGGCAAATTCCGTGAGGATTTATTCCATCGCCTGAACGTCATTCGCGTTCATCTGCCGCCGCTGCGTGAACGCCGGGAAGATATTCCCCGCCTGGCGCGTCATTTCCTGCAGGTGGCTGCCCGCGAGCTGGGCGTAGAAGCCAAGCAGCTTCACCCGGAAACCGATGCCGCTCTGACGCGTCTGGCGTGGCCGGGCAACGTGCGTCAGCTGGAAAACACCTGCCGCTGGTTAACCGTGATGGCTGCCGGTCAGGAAGTGCTGATTCAGGATTTACCGGCCGAGCTGTTTGAGGCGACCGCGCCGGAAAGCAGTAGCGGACACGCGCTGCCGGACAGCTGGGCGACGCTGCTGGCGCAGTGGGCCGACCGCGCGCTGCGTTCCGGTCATCAAAACCTGCTGTCTGAGGCTCAGCCTGAGATGGAGCGTACGCTGTTGACCACCGCGCTTCGTCATACCCAGGGTCATAAGCAGGAAGCCGCTCGCCTGTTAGGATGGGGACGCAATACCCTGACGCGCAAGCTGAAAGAGCTGGGAATGGAGTAATATCCGCGCTTGTGTAAAGGTTATTAATTGAGCGCAAATTGCCGTTATTTTGCGCTTTACTGTTCCGATGAGTTTTGTATGATCGTGCCCGGAAATTGGGGGTGAACATCATGCTGGAAACATTCGTGAATATGCTCTCTAGCGGAGCCGCTGAAAGCCACACGCCACAAACCGCCGTTGCGGCGGTGCTGTGTGCGGCGCTGGTTGGGCTGTTTAGCTAGCGAGTTGGCGATGAAAAGCCGGGTGGCGCTTCGCTTCCCCGGCCTACATTTCGCACTTTTGTAGGCCGGGTAAGGCGAAGCCGCCACCCGGCATTACCGTTTAAATCACCCGCGAGAACTGCTGCATACGCGCTTTCTGACGCAGGTATGCGTCAAAGCACATGCAGATATTGCGGATCAACAGACGCCCTTTCGGCGTGACCTCAATCGCGCTCTCCGACATATCCACCAGCCCGTCTTTCGCCAGCGGCGCCAGCAGCTTCAGATCTTCCGCGAAATAATCGCTGAAGTTCAGCGCCCACTGCGCTTCCACGTCCCTGAAATCAAGACGGAAGTTGCAGATAAGCGCCTTAATCACATCGCGACGGATGCAGTCGTCACGGGTTAATGCGATGCCGCGCCACAGCGCGTTGCCGGTCTCATCCACCTGCTGGTAATACAGCTTTAGCTCTTTCTGGTTCTGCGCGTAGCAGTCGCCGATCATGCTGATGGCGGAGACGCCCATGCCGAGCAGATCGGTATCGCCCTGGGTCGTGTAGCCCTGGAAGTTGCGGTGCAGTACCCCTTCGCGCTGAGCAACGGCCAGCTCGTCATCAGGACGGGCAAAGTGATCCATGCCGATAAACTGATAGCCGGTGTCGGTCAGCGAGGTGATGGTTTCCTGCAGGATATCCAGCTTCTGCTGGGCAGAAGGCAGATCGGCATCTTTGATTTTGCGCTGGGCGGCAAAGAGCGTCGGCAGATGCGCGTAGTTAAAGACGCTCAGGCGGTCCGGACTGAGTTCAGCCACGCGCTTCAGCGTAAAGGCGAAGCTTTCCGGCGTCTGCTTTGGCAGGCCGTAAATCAGGTCAATATTGGTCGACGTGAAACCGATGTCACGCGCATGGTTGAGTAAGGCAAAAATAAAGTCTTCGTCCTGCTCGCGGTTCACCAGACGCTGAACCTCTTTATTGAAGTCCTGCACGCCCATGCTCAGGCGGTTGAAGCCTTCTGCGCGTAAGTGATCCAGCACATCCAGCTCAATTTCGCGCGGATCGACTTCGATCGAGATTTCAGCATCGTCGTTAAAACTGAAATTGCCGCGCAGCAGGGTCATCAGGCGGCTTATTTGCGCTTTGTTCAGATAGGTTGGCGTACCGCCGCCCCAGTGAAGCTGGCTGACGTGACGGCCTTTAAACAGCGGCGCGCGATGCACAATTTCCTGTTCGAGCGCGTCAAGATACTGGTCGGCTTTATGCTGCTGGCGGGTCACGATTTTATTGCAGCCGCAGAAGTAGCAAAGCTTGTGGCAGAACGGAATATGGACGTAGAGCGACAGCGGACGCTCAGGATAGCGCGCGACAGCCTGCTGAAAATCCTCCTCGCCGAAGGCATCGGAGAACTCCAGCGCGGTGGGGTATGACGTATAACGCGGCCCGGAATAGTTATATTTCTGGATTAGGGCCAAATCCCAGTCGATAGTTGGTGCTGACATGCTCACTCCTTCCGTTGGTGTCGCGTTCGTATACGGCGGCCCGTTCTGACCCCATTGCGGGCCATCATTCGGGTGCGCAGCCACTTCTGTCGCCGCGACAACCGCCGTAGTTTAACGAATAACCACACCAGATAACATATAACCGGAAGGGTTATAAGCAGGACTATCGAGCCTGCCGGGTGCAAATGTTAGTTTCCACCCTTCAGAAGACGCATCATATCTTCCTGTTTTTCGTCTTCTTCTTCGTCGTCTTCGTCATCGTAAGACAGACCCAGCTTCTGCATCAGCTCGTCGATGCGATCCAGTTTGGCATCCACCCATGACTGCTCTTCGGCGGTCAGGGTTTCACCCTCTTCAAGACGTTCCAGCAGCGCGTCCAGGCGCTCATCGTTCTCCAGCAAATCCAGCTCAGCCTGCGGTGAAAGCATAGGTTTCTCGCTCTTTGGTTTGTGCTGCTTAGTGACCGGGGTGTCTGTCACGCCCAGTGGAATGGGAGTTTTACTGCCGATACGAGGATCTTTCTGCTGCTTGCTTTTTGCAGAAGCGCCCGCTGCACCACCACCGTTGGCACGGCTACCCGCAGCATGACCGCGATGTTTTTTGTCGCGTTTGCGGTCGCGCGCTTCCTGGTTCAGTTCTTCGCGCGTTTTGCGGCGTGCTTTTGCAGGGCGTTTCGCGCCCGCAGCGGAGGTTGGTTTTTTCATGATGTTTTATCTTTAAGTCGTTTTCTTCAGTATAGAATTGCGGCGAAATCTAGCAGAAAGCAAGCAAAGAAAAAAGGCGACAGAGCAATCTGTCGCCTTTTTTCCTGACTCACAACCCTTAACGGGTCAGACATTCCATGTTTGCCAACAACAAACCCTGTTTATCCCTTGGCTAATACCGTCCGTGATACGGTTCCATTTCCTGTTAAAACGCCTCCAGGCGCTGGTCGTCCTGACAATCCTGCGTCTTCGCCTCCTGGCGCTCCTGACCCTTATCCTTAAGTCATCATCCTGTTGGCTTCCTCGCCTTGCCGCATACTTTACCGTGTTCGCTTAAACTAACAAGCAACGAAACGGTACAAAAACGGATTTTCAGATAATTACCTGGAAATAAGATGATGATTTAAAACAGTTTGCCTTTTTCTTGCTCCTGCGATTTCTCTGAAATCTCCCATAGTACGTATAGCCAATCTCTCACAGCGGCCAGGGCTTAAGCCTACAGGCTGAGTGCAATGAAAAAAGTCTTTTGCCCGCATTCAGGTATAATCCCCCTCAGATTACGATTTTTGGAGACGACCACGTGACTACCTGGAACTACCAACAGACGCATTTTGTCACCAGTGCGCCCGATATTCGCCACCTCCCCTCTGATACCGGTATTGAAGTGGCCTTTGCTGGCCGCTCTAATGCGGGGAAATCCAGCGCCCTGAATACGCTGACCAATCAGAAGAACCTGGCGCGTACCTCAAAAACACCTGGCCGTACCCAGCTGATCAACCTGTTTGAAGTCGCAGAGGGCAAACGCCTGGTCGACTTACCGGGGTACGGTTATGCGCAGGTACCCGAAGAGATGAAAATCAAATGGCAGCGTGCGCTGGGTGAATACCTCGAAAAACGCATGTGCCTGAAAGGTCTGGTGGTATTGATGGATATTCGCCACCCGCTGAAAGATCTCGATCAGCAGATGATCGACTGGGCGGTGGCAAGCGATATCGCCGTGCTGGTGCTGCTGACGAAAGCCGATAAGCTGGCAAGCGGTGCGCGTAAAGCGCAGGTGAATATGGTTCGTGAAGCGGTGCTGGCGTTCAACGGCGATGTGCAGGTTGAGCCGTTCTCCTCGCTGAAAAAGCAGGGCGTGGACAAGCTGCGTCAGAAGCTCGACACCTGGTTTAGCGAGCTGGAACCCGCGACGGAAGCGGAAGAAGAGTAATACCGAGCGCGGCAATGGCCGCGCTTTTTTTTGCCGGAACATTTCTTTGCCGCAATAAAAAACGCCCCAGTCATTACTGACTGGGGCGGCTAAAATATTCAGCCAAATCCGATTACGTGAAGTAAAAGGTCTGAAAGATAGAACATCTTACCTCTGTACCCTACGCCGATAACTCTACCCCTTTTTGTGTTGCAGAAAAAGCACTTTTTGTAGTTTTTTTTCATTCTTTACATAGGGAATTCTAATGATCGTCACAAAACGCGCGTTGCCATGTTGCAAACTTACATAAAAAGCGCGTTATGCGAAGAACCGTTAGTGAGCCTGATCCCAGTTTTCACCACTTCCCACTTCCACCAGCAACGGCACGTCCAGCGTCATGCTGCTTTCCATCAGTTCGTGGATCTTCTTCGACACGGCGTCGAGGTCGTCCTTGTGCACTTCAAATACCAATTCATCGTGTACCTGCATGATCATTTTCACACGCGGTTTCTCTTTCTCGAGCCAGGCATCCACGGCGATCATTGCACGTTTAATAATGTCCGCCGCGGTCCCCTGCATCGGGGCGTTGATCGCGGCACGTTCTGCGCCCGCGCGGCGCGCCGCGTTGCTGGATTTGATGTCCGGTAAGTAGAGACGGCGGCCATCCAGGGTTTCAACGTAACCTTTCTCTTTCGCCTGCGCGCGGGTACGTTCCATATATTCCAGCACGCCCGGGTAGCGTTCGAAGTAGAGATCCATATACTTCTGCGACTCTTTACGCGGAATATTGAGCTGGCGTGAAAGGCCGAACGCGCTCATGCCGTAGATCAGACCGAAGTTGATCGCTTTAGCGCTGCGGCGCTGTTCGTTGGTCACGCTGTCCAGCGGCAAGCCGAAGACTTCCGCCGCGGTTGCCCGGTGGATATCCTTCCCTTCGGCAAACGCGGTCAGCAGGCCTTTGTCGCGGGACAGATGCGCCATAATGCGCAGCTCAATTTGCGAGTAGTCAGCAGAGACAATCAGATAATCCTCTGGTGCGATGAAAGCCTGGCGAATACGGCGGCCCTCTTCGTTACGTACCGGGATGTTCTGCAGGTTGGGATCGGTTGACGAGAGACGACCGGTCGCCGCGACAGCCTGATGATATGAGGTGTGCACGCGGCCCGTTTTCGGGTTGATCATCAGCGGAAGCTTATCAGTGTAGGTAGACTTCAGCTTCGCGAGACCACGGTACTGCAGAATCACTTTTGGCAGCGGGTAATCCAGCGCCAGCTCTTCCAGCACCTCTTCAGAGGTTGAAGGCGCACCGCCAGGGGTTTTCTTCAGCGGCTTGATGCCCTGCTTTTCAAACAAAATGGTTTGCAGCTGCTTCGGTGAAGAGAGGTTAAACGGCTCGCCTGCAAGCTCATGCGCTTTTTGCTCCAGCTCGGTCAGGCGCTGCGCCAGCTCCCCGGAGTGGTTATGCAGCACCGTTGGATCGATTTTCACGCCGTTGCGTTCAATGCGGGACAGCACGGGTACCAGCGGCATCTCAATATGCTGGAACACATTCAGCGGACCTTCGTGCTTTTGCAGTTTTGGCCACATCTTCAGGTGGAGCTGCAGCGTAACGTCAGCATCTTCCGCCGCGTAGCGTCCTGCCTCTTCAAGAGCAATCTGGTTAAAGGTGAGCTGATTTTTCCCTTTGCCGGCAATCTCTTCGAAGGTGATGGTTTTGTGCTTGAGCCAGCGGTCAGATAAGGAATCCATATCATGGCGGCCCGCGACGCTGTCCAGAATGTAAGATTCAAGCATGGTATCGAAGGCGATCCCGCGCAGTTCAATGCCGTAGTTTTGCAGAATGCCGCGGTCGTACTTGAGGTTTTGCCCAACCTTGAGCGCCTTTTCGTCTTCCAGGATCGGCTTCAGCAGTTCAAGCACGCGTTCACGGGAGATCTGTTCCGGCGCATCCAGGTAATCGTGCGCCACGGGAACATAGGCCGCATGACCTGGCGCTGTCGCAAATGACAGGCCTACCATATTGGCAGAGATGTTATCGAGACTGTCCGTTTCGGTGTCAAAGGCAAAGACCGGCGCCTTTTTCAGTTTCTCGATCCAGGCAATGAGCTGTGACTCTTCAAGAAGGGTTTCATAATTGTCGAAGGAAAGCGCCACGGCTTCTTCTTCCGCCTGCTCTTCAGCATCAACGACAATCGTCTCCTTCGGCTTTGTGGAAGGTTTTGCCCCTTTTGCCTGCAGCCATTTACCGGCTTCCACGTCAGTGGTCCAGCGCTTAAATTCGTATTTCTTAAACAGGCTTAGAAGCTCGTCCGCAGAAGGCTGCTGCACTTCCAGCTGTTCACAGCCCAGTTCGAGCTCAACATCGGTTTTGATTGTGGCCAGCTTATAAGAGAGATAAGCCACCTCTTTGTTCTCTTCCAGCTTCCCAGCCATGGTTTTGGCACCACGGAAGGAGAGACTGGCGATTTTGTCTGATTCCGCGTAGAGCGTATCTAGCCCGCCCAGCCCCTGAAGCAGCGCCTGCGCGGTTTTTTCACCGACGCCAGGGACACCCGGGATGTTATCCGAGGAGTCGCCCATCAACGCGAGGAAGTCGATAATCAGCTCTGGCGGCACGCCATATTTTGCGACCACCTCTTCCGGCCCAAGAATGGTGTTGGTCATGGTGTTAATCAGGGTAATCCCTGGCGTCACCAGCTGCGCCATATCTTTATCACCGGTGCTAATCAGTACCGGACGACCCATCTTTTCGGCTTCACGCGCCAGCGTACCGATGACGTCATCCGCTTCAACCCCAGAAACGGCCAGCAGCGGCAGACCCATCGCTTTCACCATCGCATGCAGCGGCTCTATCTGCGCACGCAGATCGTCAGGCATTGGCGGACGGTGGGATTTGTAATGTTCAAACAACTCGTCGCGGAACGTTTTGCCTTTCGCATCAAACACGACGGCCGCATGGGTTGGCTGATACTGAAGGATCAGGCTGCGCAGCATATTCAGCACGCCATACATTGCGCCGGTAGGTTCTCCTGCGCTGTTGGTCAGAGGAGGAAACGCATGGTACGCCCGATACAGGTAAGAAGAGCCATCGACGAGAATAAGAGGGTTTTCTGGGATCTGAACCATAATGTCCGTGCCTTTAATCAATTTATGCGTAAAGGATGCCACAGAAGGATGAAAACATCAGTTATTCAGGCCCGATACAGGAAAAGATTTTGCGATCGTGAGGATCGCTCGTAAAAATCAAACTGTGGATAAGTTTGTGAGTATTTTCACTTCACATGAATAGCAGACGTAAAAAATACATATAAGGCAATATTTAGATCTTAATTATCAGATTGTTATGTTATGAGATCGCCTCTATATGGCCAACTGATGGCAATTTAGTCTATGTGGATATAAGCCTTGATTTACGCAGAACGACAGAGAAATCTTCTGCGCCGGGGTAAAAGCCACCAAATCACCCTGTGAAAGCGCCATTCATTTGTCTGTTTTCTGGTAAAATCAGCGCCCAGCGTCGACTAGCCGGTCGCTCACTTACAGCTAACTACCTGAAAAAGCTCATCATGTCGAGATTGCTCGCTGCAATAACATTACTGCTAAGCATCATTTTAACTATCCTGGTGACGATCGCCTGTTCCGTACCGATCATTCTCGCCGGGATCATTAAACTGCTGCTGCCTGTATCCGTGGTGTGGCGAGCCGTGTCCGCATTTTGTAATTTCATGATGTATTGCTGGTGCGAAGGACTGGCGATCCTGTTGCGCCTTAACCCGCACCTGAAGTGGGATGTCAAAGGGCTGGAGAACCTTAACAAAAAGAACTGGTACCTGCTGATCTGCAATCACCACAGCTGGGCGGACATCGTGGTGTTATGCGTTCTTTTTCGCAAACACATCCCGATGAACAAATATTTCCTGAAACAGCAGCTCGCCTGGGTGCCTTTTATCGGGCTGGCCTGCTGGGCGCTCGATATGCCGTTTATGAAACGCTATTCGCGCAGCTATTTGATTCGTCATCCGGAACGTCGCGGTAAGGATGTGGAGACCACGCGCCGCTCCTGTGAAAAGTTTCGTGCGCATCCAACGACCATCGTGAACTTTGTTGAAGGCTCCCGGTTTACGAAAGAGAAGCGCCAGCAAACTCGCTCTCCGTATCAGCATCTGTTGCCGCCAAAGGCAGCGGGGATTGCGATGGCGCTTAACGTGCTGGGAGCACAGTTCGATAAACTTCTTAACGTCACGCTCTGCTATCCGGAAAACGATAAGACGCCGTTCTTCGATATGCTCAGCGGCAAACTGACGCGTATTGTCGTGCACGTCGACCTGGTTCCGATTGACGCTGAACTGCACGGTGATTACGTAAACGATAAGAACTTCAAACGTCGTTTCCAGCAGTGGCTTAATACGCTCTGGAAAGAGAAAGACGAACAGATAGACAAGATAAAATCTTCATACAAAAACGCCGGTCAGTGACCGGCGTTTTTACATTAACGAAATTACTTCTTCTCAACCAGGTATTTCACGGTATCTGCATACTGCTGTACGAAAATATCCATGCTGCTGGTGTCCATGCCCTGCATGTTCAGCTGATATTTGCCGTTAACAAACATCGCCGGAACGCCCTGAAGCTGGAGGTCAGCAGCCGCTTTTTCCTGCTGGGCAACCAGTGATTTCACCACGAAGCTGTTCCATGCGGCATCGTACTCTTCACCTTTCACGCCGGCATCAACGAACACTTTACGGATATCCGCAGTGGTCTGAACGGTCTGGGTTTTCTGTACGGCTTCAAACATTGGCGAAGTGATCTTATCTTCTACGCCCAGTGCCATCGCCACCGCCCATGCCTGAGTCAGGTCTTTACCCAATGGGCCCAGGAACTCGACGTGGTACTTGGTCATTTTGGTGCCTTCCGGCAGCTTTTTCTTCACGTTGTCAGAGACATGCAGCACCTGCTCGAACTGGTAACAGTGTGGGCAATAGAACGAGAAGAACTCCAGTACCTGTGGCTCGCCAGCGACCGGCTTCTCCAGCGTGATGTACTGTTTGCCGTCGGTAAACTGTGCAGCAGAAGCGCTAAATGCCAGAATCATACCTGCCAGCGCCAGCCAAATTTTTTTCATGATTAACTCTCTCCTGGGTGTGTCCATTAATACATCGGCGTTAATTGCAGAGGGGGCTCCTGAAGAACCTTAACCTGCTCAGTAAATGTAGATATCTGGCTACGCCAGTAATCCTCTCCGGTAAGCCACGGGAAATTACGAGGAAATGCCGGATCGTCCCAACGCCTGATTAACCATGCGAGATAATAAACAAAACGCATCGCACGTAAAGGCTCAATCAGGGCAATTTCGTCTGAATTAAACGGGCTAAATTCTTCATAAGCTTCAATAATGGTTTCAAGCTGCATGCGTTGCTCGGCTTTGTCGCCATTGAGCAGCATCCACAGGTCCTGAACCGCTGGCCCCATACGCGCATCATCGAGATCGACAAACAGCGGGCCGTCACGCCAGAGAATATTCCCGGCGTGACAATCGCCATGCAGGCGCAGAACGGAAATATCATCGCGCCAGCAGGTTTTCACTGCAGCAATAAGCTTATCGGTGGCGTTGAGGAAATCATCCTTTAGCGCTGCGGGGATCATTGCAGACGTTTCGAATATTGTGCGCGGTTCAAGGAGGTATTCCTGAATCCCCATAGTCGGGCGAGCAATAAAGGCTTTTTTGCGTCCCGTCTGGTGTATACGCCCAAGATAGCGGGCAACCCACTCCATCTGATCGATATTATCCGCTTCAAACTGACGGCCACCCAGACTTAGGAATACTGCGTAGTAATACCCTTCGTGCGTAAGGAGCGTTTGGTTATTGAATTTTAGCGGTGCGGCAACGGGGACATCGTCATTCAGCAGATCGTGAGCGAACTGATGCTCTTCCTGAATTTGTTCAGCGGACCAGCGTTCAGGACGATAGAATTTTACGACATAGCGCTGACGATCCTCGTCCTGAAATTGATAGACGCGGTTTTCGTAGCTGTTTAGCGGTGTTAGCCCGGAATCCACCCGAATACCCTGTTCAAACAGGGCATCCATAATGGTGTCCGGGTGTAATGTCTGGAAAGTAAAAGCCTGGTCGTTCATCCGATCATCCGGAAATTATACGAATGATTCAGGATATCATCTTGTGGCGATTTCGGTGCCGCCGCTTACAAGCTTTTACTCTTTAATTACGCCTCGGGCGCGCAGCAATGCCGTCTTAAAATCTTCCTCATAATCTTTCTGAATACCAGGAATAACAGCATCTTTGGCAGAGTCGCGCATTTTAAGGTGGTAGATCAGGATGTCGTCAGAAAGGTCTGCCAGATCACCGTCAAAACCTGACTCTTTTGCCAGTTTCTGTAAAAATTGCATCAGATTGAGCTCTGGCTCTTTTTGCCAGGCGGGCTGGAGGAGTTCAATAACTTCATTCAGACGTTTACATTTCATGGTGGTGCTCCTTTCATTTAGAGTGACACGTTAGCAGGGTCAATCCCACAATAAAAGAGGCGATATTCGTGAATGTTAGCCAGGAAATCATCGGGGTCGTTCTGGCAGGCGGCAGAGCAACGCGAATGGGCGGTAAAGATAAGGGGCTTCAGCTTCTTAATGGAAAACCCTTGTGGCAGCATGTCGCCGATACGCTCGCAGGTCAGGTGACGACTATAGCCATCAGCGCTAACCGGCATATCGACACTTACCGGCGCAGCGGCTACGGCGTTTATCAGGATAGCCTTGAGAATTACCCGGGCCCGCTTGCCGGTATGCTTTCGGTCATGCAACAGTCGCAGGGTGAGTGGTTTATCTTCTGCCCCTGCGATACCCCGTTTATTCCGTCCTGTCTTGTCGAACGTCTGTTCCTGCTTCGTGGTACAGCGCCTGTGGTTTGGGTGCATGACGGCGAACGTGACCATCCTGCTGTCGCGTTGATGCATCGATCGCTTGCACCTGCTCTGCTGGCCTACCTGGCTGCGGGAGAGCGCAGGGTGATGGTCTTTATGCGTGAGTCTGGCGGCCATTCCGTTGATTTTAGCGATGTGAAATCAGCGTTTGTGAACGTAAATACGAGTGAAGATTTGCAGATGATGCAGGAGAAAAGATGATACCTGTTGTAGCCATTTCCGCCTGGAGTGGGACCGGGAAAACCACGCTGTTGAAAAAGCTCATTCCCGCGCTTTGTGCCAGAGGGCTTCGCCCTGGTTTGATTAAGCATAGTCATCACAACATGGACATTGATACGCCCGGAAAAGACAGCTATGAGCTGCGTAAGGCCGGAGCAGCACAAACGATGGTAGCAAGTCCTCAGCGCTGGGCGTTAATGACAGAAACGCCGGATGAGGCGCCGCTGAATCTCGCTTATCTGGTTAGCCGGATGGATCACTCCACGCTGGATCTGGTGCTGGTTGAGGGGTTTAAGCATGAGGCTGTGCCTAAGATCCTACTTTTCAGAAGCGATGCCGGGCATGATTTGAGCGAGTTAATGCTGGATGAGCATGTGATTGCGGTGGCCAGCGATGTGGCAGTGGAACTTGAGGTTCCAGTGCTGGATTTAAATGATGTGGACGGGATTGCGCAGTTTATTGTGGCGTGGAGTGCGGTCTGACTTGCCAGGTGGCGGCTTTGCCTTAACCGGCCTACCGTTTTTTGGCGCAGAAACGCAAAAAGGCCATCCTTCCGGATGGCCTCTTCACTTATTTGATGCCTGGCAGTTCCCTACTCTCACA
>NZ_KV787837.1:3494-4673 GCF_001807145.1 Enterobacter sp. HMSC16D10 | reverse complement strand
CGCCGTACTCCGTGCTGACCTTGATATGCTCTTTCCCGCGCTCATCATCCAGGCGGATTTTGTTATTCGCCGGGGTGCGCAGGACGTTACGTTTGTAGTTGCGGATGGTGACGTGGTCGCCGTGCGCCGAGTCGTGCAGCACGCCGGCAATGTACGGCCGGTCCGGGTTGCCGTCCTCAAAACCAATCGCCACTTCGGTTCCCGCCAGCAGCGGCAGGTGCAGGCCGTAGGTATCTCCTGCGTACGGGCGGGACTGGCGCACCCACAGGCTTTCGAATCCGGTTTCCCAGTTATCCCGGTCAAACAGCATGTTGACGCGGTAACGACCGTCTTTATCGATATGCCCGTAGGTGTCATTTTCGGTGGTACTGGTGATGCGTGCCGGTAAGGTGCCGGCCATCACCGGGCGCGAGCCAGGCTCCGGGCGCGAGCCAGGCTCCGGGCGGAAGCTGAAATCCGGGCTGTCCGGGATACCGTCAAACCTGACGCCGAAGTCCTTATCACGCCGCGCATGGCTGTGCATTGCCGTGACGACCACCCCCTGCGCAAACACGTCCGCCACTTCATACCCGCCGGTGACTTTCAGCCGCATCCCCGGAGAGAGCGTCGGACAGCTGGTGACGGCCCGGGTCTGCGTCTGGCCATTCAGGTAGCACTCATGACGGATGCGGGCATAAAACGCCCCGGACTCCGGCGCCGGGTTGCGGTCGTGGGAATTCCCCGCGGTCAGGTAGTTATCCGCCCAGTGATAGGCATCACCATACGTGGTGGCATCCCCGCGGGTCGCATCCACCAGGGTATTCATGTCCTCCGTGGCCTGACGGTAGTTGTAGTCCCGGGTGCTGACCTGCTTCTGCACCACGTTATGGTGGCTCTCCATCTCCCACACCGAGTCCACACCCTTCGAGTGCTGCCCTGACGGCGGCACCGACGGCAGCGTCAGACCGTTCTCATACCCCTGCTGGCTGTCGTAAAACTCCACCACGTCGATGTTCAGCCGTGTGTCGGTGGTAAAGCGGAACCAGATACCGACCTCGCCCAGCAGGCGGGTGATAAAGTGCAGGTCGTTCTCACCGTACTGCATCACCTGCTCGCGGCGCGGGTACTCTTTTGACAGCGAGAACAGAAAATCCTGGCCGCGCATGCCGTGGCGCTCGCGCAGGATTTTTTCCACGATTT
>NZ_KV787837.1:0-3474 GCF_001807145.1 Enterobacter sp. HMSC16D10 | reverse complement strand
GGCGCTCGCGCAGGATTTTTTCCACGATTTGCGGGACAGCCATGTCCTGATAAATGGCGTTCTGGTGCGAACGGTCAAGCAGCGCCAGGCGTGGCTGGAGGGTCAGGGCGTAATGCGTTTCGTCTTTTGACGTGCCCAGGCGCTCAAAACCGGTCACCACCCCCTGAATCACCCGCACCGGCTGCTGGACTTTGATGCCGTAACCCTGGTCAACCGGGGCCTGCAGCGTCAGCGAGCCGGGCTTCATCAGCATCATCTCCCTGCTGATGGCGTGGTTACCGCTGGTGAACTCAATACGGTAGCTGAAAGGCGTGCTCAGGGCTTCATCACCTTCAAACGCCAGCACATCGGACTCTGCGTCACAGCCCTTCACCGAAAGCAGGTGGTGGTTATGACTGAATCTTAACGGAGGATTGTTGCTCATTGTATTCCTTCACATCGGCAGAGAAATTATGTTCTGAAAGACCAGACATGCATTAAGTGAGTTAGTCACCGACTGATCTTTTAGCGCTCATGAAGAAAGATCATGACTCTTTAAAATTGTTTAATATACAAGGTAAGATCTTATTATTAGTTTATTTCTGAACATTAATCTCATATTTTTTTTGAAAATACTGCCCAGCACTAGCAACAACCCCCCTAATATTGATGGTTACAATTCCTTGTAACTTAGGCTTTCCTTCTATAGTAAAATTATCATATATATGTTTGGTGTAATATTTTTTTCAGCGAACACCAGTTTCAGTCCAGAATCTGATGGATGAATTTCATAACTTAAATCAACAACCGGTCCTGTACCTCCAGAGATGGTGATTGGGACATAATACTCCTGACCTATATATCCATCTGGCAACTTGTTGGGTTCAAATCTAAGGTGATTGCTACACCCAGTCAAAAACAAAGAAATTACAAAAGCTGTTAGACAATGATTCATTTTTGATTATGGTATTTTTTTAAATACCATTCCCCCAAAAGTATGGCTTAGAAATTCACCTAATGTTAATGATACTAGAAGAGAATTATCTTTAACTTCATCCCAAGAAAAAAGCTTCAGTTCAATTAAAACATCACTAATCGATCGAGCTGGTCTTGAATTTATTTAATCTCTAATGAATAGGTTTTATCAATTCTACTAGTTTTCGTGTACATAGAGCCATAAGTATAGCCAGATATAGAAACCTTCACCTCACCTGATTTTAATGGCACCCCAGTAATAATAATATGATTGTATATAGGCAATCCATCTTTTCTTTTATTTGTAGTTACTACATACAATCCTATATCAGAGGGATAGATATTTACGCTTGCATTTTTATCAGTCAGAAATGCTGGATTATCCTCTAGACCAGCTCCGATAGTAATCTCTTGTTTATAAATCACACCGACTTTTCCATTCGGCAAGGAATCTCCAGGTGGATTATAATCAACATGAGATGAAGAGCATGATGCACTCAATAAAATAATGGAACATATAACCATTTTATAAAGCATATATTATTTAATTGGTCTAAAAACCAACCCTCCAAATGTATGTTTTATAAAAGAATCCAAACTAATGTTATTCTTCAGTTGACTTCCAACAGTCCCCCACGAGAATAGATTTAAATCCACAACATCTTCACTGGAGGTGCGTTCAGATATAACTACTCCATTACTGCACTTCACTTGTTCAGTCCAAACTATCCAATGATTCTTTGATGAGCTATCACCAGGAAAATCCGATAGCATGCCAGCAGAGATTAAGCTTACAACTTTATATCCTTTGCCAATAAAGTTATTCATATTTATAATATCTTTTAGATTTGAATGCGAGAGACTTATATTGTCGAATATTTTCTCATATCCTGCTTTCTCAAACCATTCACTCAATTTCCCCCACATAGTTATTCCTGCGACCTGATCATTCACTTCATCATAACTCATTAGTGAATTTTCAGAATCCCTCAAGCTAGCCAATGTAATCCAGTCCAGGCCTGATACTGTCTCTCTACCGTAATCATCATAAAAACTACCTTTGGGATGCCTACATCCGTCTCCTGGCAAGATCTCCAATGCGCTTATTTTTGTTTTCCCATGCAACCAAAGTTCAATAGCTGCTTGTTTATAAACATCCGGCCTATCCATCTGCAGACAATAAAAAAATGATGCAGGTCCGCACAAGCTAGTCCCCCCTTGATTAGGATAACTGACATAATTCATTCTTGATGCAATCTGGCTCTCGATCTTTTTTCTATCGAATGGATCATCAGCACTACCGATAGGATGTTCTTTTGCTATAAATGCTCTTTCCAGACAAGTTATCTGTACGCTATGGATATTGTCATCTTCGTTATCATTAACCGGCTTTGTCTGCGCTTTAGTCTCAAAATAGCAGACGTTTTCGCGTTTATTTTTAGAGTACGCTTGCCCTGATGCCATTTCACCAAGTGTGTACATTTTTTTCGCAGGCGATGAAAGCACAGAAACCAACTTACCGCCGTGCTTGCGATACAAGTTCATTTCCATAATGTAGATTACAGACAGATCATCCTCAGTTTCATTCGTTTCATGGGACTGAGTTTGATAATTTGGGGTTACTGGTTGTTGCGCCACTGACAGTAGCATATGTTTTTTATTATTGGCATCAGTTCTATACACATTGAGATCATAAAAAAGGTCGACTGCTGAAACATTCGATTCAATTTTTGTATAAATATTATACTTAGGCATTAATAGCCTCCGGCATCATATGTAGCAGAACATCCTGAGTCTGTGCAGACGTAAACAACTTCGTATACCCCTCACCATCACTAACACCCTCTATTACTGAACCATCAGCCAGAAATGCCTTGTATGGGGTATTAAGCATCGGTACTCCATTATCATCTACACACAAATAACGAATATTATGGCTGCCATCATCTATAGCATTGGCTAAAGGTGAAATATCAGGCTTATGCTGCGCTCTCGTCTGTCTCGCGTAATGCCCTGCTCTTGTCCTGAAATCTCCCATAGTGGCTGATTCAATAGCATTGACATCCAGAGTTATGTAACTCCCCCCACCGTTTACCGTCAGCTTCTTCTTCGCGATGATTTTGATTTCATCTTCCGTGCTGACGATGCTGATTTCTTTTCGTGCCAGCAATGCCATCAGATCGTTCTGGGCCTGTACCTGCACCGGCCCCTGGTTCGCGATGAGCTTGATCCCCAGCTTACGAACAAACACGCTCAGGGCATTGCCCACCCCGATAAACAGATTTTTCACCACGCTGACGTCTGCATTTTTTCCGGCAGTGGCTATCAGGTTCTGCCCGGCAGATACCTGCAGATGCTGTCCGCTGGTCAGTGCCATTCCATCCGGCGCGCTGAGCAGCAGCACTGATTTTTTGAGATCCGTCAGTTGCTGTTCCAGCAGCTTGATTTGCGCCTGGAGATCGGCCGGGTTTGCGGTCGCCTTCTGCGCATCATCGGAGATGGACGTCATCTGCTCCCGGG
>NZ_KV787836.1:0-4184 GCF_001807145.1 Enterobacter sp. HMSC16D10 | reverse complement strand
ACCATAGATTCCGTTTTCTGAGACGACCCCTTCTGATGCCATCGCGCTGCTACGCCAATCAGCGTGGATGGACCGAAATTTGTCCTAATCGAGCAAATCTAGGCACTCTAAAAGTCGTCCTATAACCACAAAGTTAGACCATCATGCAAAGTGGGGTATAGAGGGTGCCAGCCCCACCCCAGCAGTCCCCCTCAGCCACATTTCTGGCTTGCCCCGCGCTTTTCTTCTTTCTCTCTTTTTCTCTCTTTTTCTCTCTCTTTCTCAATCTAATCTCACACACGAAGGTCAAACAGGGCACCCGCCGACGCGAAGCGGAGGCGTATTCTTGCCCCTCCCCCTCGTTGCATGATGGTCTAAATCTGTCTACTATGTAACCAATGAACTGTTAGAACAAACCCACACATAGGCGGCAGCATGGCTAAAAACTTCATATCAGAACAATTCTCGGCCATGTGCCGCGACTTAACGAACCTGTCCTCTCTTATCAAACGACTACCGCCACGGTACGCAAAAGTTGCGGCCATCCCTCCTACCGGAAAAGGAATGGAGAACGAGCCCGTCAACAAGATTGTCGTAACTGAACAAACTGGGCGCGAAGCTCTTGAGCTGGCAGCGCACAGCTACAGAGATCTTCACATCAACCCAGACTATTCGCAGAAGTCTGCCAGGCGCACCGTGGGGGTACTCTGGTTCTCCCCTTCCAGGATTGGTGTAGCTGACGAAATTGCGGCGACGGTTGAACGCATCAACGCGGCCAAAGCTGGTATCGAGGAGTTCATTATCTCGACGTACCCCACCAGGCAAGAGAGGTTTGAAGCACTTCGAGCGGACTGCCCTGGTGTCATGACTCTCCACCTTTACAGACAAATTCGGTGCTATACCAATGGCGACATCGACTCTATCCGCTTCACCTGGCAACGGAAGGACTCCTTGAAGAAGCCCGTAAAAGAGGAGCTTTTGCAACGCATCAGAGAGGAGCTGGAGCGATCTGGGCCAGACTATCAACTTCCCCTGGAGCAGCTTATCCAGAAGATCGCCAGCACCCCGGAGCCTTATCTCCGGGAGCGAAGGGAAGTAAAGGTTCAACCGGTGGCAAACGTCATGGCCGCAGGGGTACTCAAAACCGTTACCGCGCCAATGCCCCTGATCGTGCTCCAGGATAAGGATGTTCAGCTCAAATTGCTTCGTAACTTTGACGCCTCAGAACAACGCAAAACTCGATCTGATAAAGCGGCATCGGAAATCCTTGGCACCTTCGGTGGAGTCACTATCGAATCCTTCCCGGGGGGGTAAGCGGGAACCCCAGAAAATTCCGCCATTCCGCATTGTGGAATTTTTTGGGGGGGTGGTCCGCGGCATGACGACCCGCCAAAGGCTACCGCATCTATCTGAGGCGCTGTGGCGCGACGCTGAAACCCCGGGGAATTCCGCTACTCCAGTTCCAGGTCCGCAATAGTTCGTCCAGGTCGGGTGGCGTACGCCGGAAACGCCGATTTTTCCGCAACCGTTTCTGCGTTGTCGGCAAGGTGGTCTCAGAGAGCGCTCAAGAAGCGGTTTTTCTCGTATGTTTAGCTACGGTGGCCTAGGAGCCTGCGCGGCAGAAGCCAAATCGGCGGAAGATCGAGGACGATACGGGGATGGCTGCCAGTTACCTTCCTTACCGACCCGACCAATCCTATCTGCTGCCCCCTTCTCTGGGAGAGTGGCTACCTGAAGGGCATCTTGCCTACTTCATCAGCGAGACTGTCGATACGCTGGACTTGAGCGCATTCCACGCCCGGTATGCCGGCGGTGGTCCGGGCAATCAGCCGTTTCATCCGGCGATGATGGTCAAAGTGCTGATCTATGGTTACGCGAGCGGCGTCTTCTCTTCGCGCAAACTAGCCAGGAAGCTGTACGAGGATGTCGCGTTGCGTGTGCTGGCCGCTGGAAACTTCCCGGCCCACCGCACGCTGAGTGACTTCCGTGCCCTACACCTGACCGAGCTTGAGAATTTGTTCGTTCAGGTGGTGCAACTGGCGCGCGAATGTGGGCTGGTGAAGCTTGGCACGATCGCGGTCGACGGCACCAAGGTAAAAGCCAACGCCAGCCGCCACAAGGCGATGAGCTATAAGCGCATGAAGCCGGCCGAGGACGAATTGCATTGCGAGATCAAGGCGCTGCTTGATCGCGCCAAGGCTACCGACGACCAGGAGCGTAACGAGCCGGAGCTGGACATTCCTGCCGAGATTTCTCGCCGCGAGAAGCGCCTGGAGGCGATCCAGGCGGCAAAGGCGCGCCTGGAAGCGCGCCAGCGTGAAGCGGACCAGGCCCGGGGGCGCAGCGAAGACGATGGCCGCCGGCCTCGCCATCCGGATGGCTCGGACAAGGGCGGTGGCTCGTACAAACGCGAGTTTGGTGTGCCGGATGACCGTGATCAGGAAAGCTTCACCGATCCGGACAGCCGGATCATGAAACACGCCGGTGGTGGCTCCGAGCAGAGCTACAACGGGTACACAGCGGTCGATGCCGAGCACCAGATCATCGTGGCGGCGGAGTTGACCAACTGCGCCGCGGACAGTCAGGCGCTGCTGGGCATGCTGGCAGCAGTTCAGGCCAACACCGGAGAAATGCCGGCCCAGACGCTGGCGGATGCGGGATTCCGTAGTGAGGCTGTTCTGGCAAAGGTCGCCGATCACCACGGCGATGTCATCGTTGCCCTCGGCCGCGAGGGACGTGAAGATGCCAAGGTCAATGCCAAGACCCATCCGCATACGGCGGCGATTGCGGCGAAATTGAAAACGGAGCAAGGCGATGCAGCTTACCGCCGGCGCAAGTCGATCGTGGAGGCTCCGAATGGTTGGATCAAGGCGGTGATGGGATTGCGTCAGTTCAGCATGAGGGGCCTGGACAAGGTGCAAGCCGAGTGGAAGCTCGTCTGCATGGCGCTAAATCTGAGGCGAATGGCGTATCTGTGAGGGCGAAGGTTAAATGGGGCGGCTCAAATGCACCCCAGTCGTCATAACACGCCGCGCGCCGCAAGATTGGTATCCTTGGCGCCGACGCCTTGCCAATTGCAGAGAGCGCCGCCGCCATCGTCAGTGCTCTACAGAAAACCGGTCACACGGCTCTGCCGCGCAGACTCCTAGCCTAAATGTGACAGTGGTTGGTAATCCATGCCGCCCGCAAGGGCGGCGGTGGTGGGCCAATAGATGATTTTCAGAGCCTTACTGCCCGTTGACGCCCAATCCCTCGAGCGCGAGTCTAGCCGCAGCGGCGATGACGGCCTCGCTGTGCTTGTCATCCTTGTTAGGCGCCCGGGTGTAGACGGCCAACACAATAGGTGCGCGCCCAGTGGGCCAGACGACGGCATAGTCATTTGCCGTGCCATACACTCCGCAGGTTCCGGTTTTGTCTCCGACTGCCCAGTCTGCCGGCACCGCCGCGCGGATGCGGTGGTTGCCGGTCGTGTTTCCCTTTAGCCAATCAACAAACTGCTGCCGCTGCGGCGCAGCCAGTGCAGAGCCCAGTGTCAGTTTTTGTAAGCTTTCCGTCACGGCGCGCGGCGATGAGGTATCGCGCGCATCGCCTGGGATGGCGGAGTTCAGCTCCAGCTCCCAGCGGTCCAGACGGAACGTGGTATCGCCGATAGAGCGCATGAAGGCCGTCAGCCCGGCCGGGCCGCCCAACTCCTTCAGCAACAAATTGGCGGCGGCGTTATCACTGTATTGCACGGCGGCCGCGGACAGCTCCGCCACCGTCATGCCTGTTGTCAGATATTTTTCCGAGATGGGTGACCACGGAACCAGCGCATTTTTGCCGTAACGGATGGGTGTGTCCAGCAAGCCGGCCTGCTGCTGGCTGCGAGCCAGCACAGCGGCAGCAAGAAAGCCCTTGAATGAGCTGCACAGTGGGAAGCGCTCCTCAGCGCGGTAACTTACAGTTGCGCCTGAGCCGGTATCCATCGCGTACACACCGATGGAGCCGCCAAAGTCCTGTTCGAGTTTAGCGAATGGTTCCGCGACGAGGTTGGTCAGCGCGGTGGCAGAAAAGCCAGCCAGCGGCCATGAGAGACAAGACAGCAGAACTAGACGGCGATACAGTGACATCAACGATATTCCTTGTTTGAAGGTGGATATTGGGGCGCGAAGATAGCACCGAGGGTACGCCGGTGTCAACACCAACTGAAAACTGACCCACTTTAC